>NZ_JBHWHX010000036.1:33467-79877 GCF_042732315.1 Streptomyces sp. NPDC059787 | reverse complement strand
GCCCAGGGCCGGCGCCGACGCCGTACGGTCATGCCGTCACAGCCGCTGCCACAGCGCCGGAGTGCCGGCGGGCGCCCACGCGCCCTGCGCCTGGTGGGTCTGCAGGCACTGGTACGTCACACCGTCACGGGTCACCGTGGCGCCCACCTCGTAGACCCGGCCCGCGGTCCACGCCTCGGCGCCCTCGTCCTGCTGACCCGGTGCGGTCTGCGCGGCGGTGGCGGTGGTCAGGGTGAGCCCGAAGTCCCCGAGGATCGGGTTGACCGGCTGGTAGAACGTCGTACCGCCGCTGGTGCAGTCACCGGAACCGCCGGAGGTGACCCCCTGCGCCTGCGCGCCCGCGACGTACGGCCCGCCGGAGTCGCCCGGCTCGGCGCACACCGTCGTCCGGGTCAGCCCGTCGACCCTGCCCTCGGGGTAGCTGACGCTGGTGTCGTGCTGCTCGACGGTCCCGCAGTGCCATCCGGTCGTCGAGCCGGAACGGCACACCGACGCCCCGACGAGCGCCTGCGCCGAACCGGTGACCTGCACCTCCTGGCCGTCCTGCGCCTTGACGTCGGGCGTGGGCGTCCACTGGTCGTCGGTCGCCACCCACGCCATGTCCTCGCCGGGGAAGACGGAGGCCTGGAAGGTGCCCTGCGCGGTGCGGTCGTACCCGGTCGTGGTCGCGCCGGCCCTGCCGCAGTGACCGGCGGTGACGAAGCCCGGCTGCTCGCCCCGGGTGACGGAGAAGCCGACCGAGCAGCGCGCTGCGTCGTCGATGTAGAAGGCGTCGCCGCCGGTGATGTCCTGCAGCAGGCGCGGCCGTACCGTCGTCATCCGGATGCCGACGTCCGCGCCGTCGAGCCCCGCGGCCTCGACGAAGGCGTTGCCGGCCTCCTGACTCGTCGCCTGCACCATGATCCGGTTCTCCGGTACGTCGACGTACCAGACGGGCGTGTCGAGGGTCCTGACGCGCCCGGCCGCCGCGTCCAGCCTCGCCTTGTCCGCCTCCAGAGCGGCCAGCGTCCGCCGGACCACCTTGGCCGTGGCGCCCTGGGCCTCGATGGCCGGCACGTCCTTGGCGTCGGTGGTCGCGACCGTGAGCTGCTCGGCCGTCCTGCCGCGCACCCAGGCACCGGCGAACCGGTCGCCGAGCGCGTTGCGCAGCCGGCCCGCCCGGGAACCCGCCTCGGCCTCGTTGACCAGCCGCTCGGAGGCCTGGGCCTCGTCCAGCTTCAGGTCGCGCCGGAGGGCGGCGAGCAGATGGGGCGACGGCCGGTCGGCGCCCAGGGTCTGGGCGGCGCCGGGTGTCGGCCCCGCCGCGGGCGTGGCGTCGGCCGCCGCGGCACAGGGGAGTCCGGCGAGGACGAGGGCGCCGAGCGCCGTGAACGCCGACCGGCGCGCGGCCCGGGCGTGTCTGAGGACCATTCGGTACGTCTCCTTCGATGGTGGCGAAGCTGCGGAGGCGACTCAGACCTTGCCCGTGACACCCGGCACGATGTGGGGACACGCCGGATTCACCGCATCGGTGGCCCGGACGGACCCGAGTGCAGTACCGGCGCGCACCTGCGGCCACCCGGACGGGTCACACCGGCGTCAGACCCGGCGAGCCCACCTCGGTGACGAAGGAGGCGGCCGTGGAGACGGCGGCGCCCGGCGTCGTCACGACCGGCACGACACGGAAATCGGCCCGCGCGTTCTCCCGGCCCAGCTCGACGCGCACATAGCCGCGCCGGCCGTCGTAGAACCTCAGGTGGGGGTTGGCCCGCATGTAGGTGTCCCAGTTGGCCGGGTGCTCCGCGCCGTCGCGGCCGCTGGCGACGGAGGTGCAGGTCAGCTCCGTGCCCAGAGTGACGGAGCCGGGGTCGTCGAAGTCGTCCTTGATGTCGAAGGCGTACGCGACATGGACGTCACCGGTGAGGACCAGCCAGTTGTCGACACCGGCCGCCTTCGCGCCCGCGACCAGACGGCCGCGACCGGCGCGGTAGCCGTCCCAGGCGTCCATGGAGACCTTCGCCTCGGCGTTCAGGTCCAGCCTGCGCTGGGAGAAGCACACCTGCTGGGGCATCACGTTCCACAGCGCCGTCGACGCGCCCCACCCGTCGAGCAGCCAGCGCTCCTGGGCGTCCCCGGTGAGGGTGCGCGCCGGGTCGTCCGACTCGGGCCCGGGCACGTGCGGGGTGTCGTCGTAGGCCTGGTCGGAGCGGTACTGGCGGGTGTCGAGGATGTCGAACTGGGCGAGGGTGCCCCAGTGCAGCCGGCGGAACAGCTGGGCGTCGGGGCCCTCGGGAAGCTGGTCGGCGCGCAGCGGCTGGTTCTCCCAGTAGGCGCGGTAGGCGGCGGCGCGGCGGGTCAGGAACAGCGCCGGGTCGCTGCCGTTCTCGTCGATCGCTCCCGCGTAGTTGTTCTCGGTCTCGTGGTCGTCCCAGGTGACGACGAACGGGTGGGCGGCGTGCACGGCGCGCAGGTCGGGGTCGCTCTTGTAGAGCGCGTAGCGCATCCGGTAGTCCGCCAGGGTCGTCGTCTCGCGGTTGAACACGGACGGCAGCACGACGTCGGTGTAACCGCGGGCGCCGCCCGCGGAGTTCACGGCGTACTCGTACAGGTAGTCGCCGAGGTGGAACACCACGTCGACGTCCTCCTGCGCGAGGTGCCGGTGCACCGTGTAGTAGCCGTCGTGGTACGCCTGGCAGGCGACCGCCGCCAGTCTCAGGCCCGCGGTGTCGGCGCCGGCCGGGGGAGCGGTACGGGTGCGGCCGGTGGGGCTGATCCAGGTGCCCGTGCGGAACCGGTAGTAGTAGTGGCTGCCCGCTTCCAGGCCCTTCACGTCGACGCGCACGCTGTGCGCGTACTCGGGGTGGGCGAGGGCGGTGCCCCGCCGCACGACCAGGGCGAAGGACTCGTCGAGCGCGACCTCCCAGGAGACCTCCACCCGTTGCTGCCCGAGCCCTCCGTCCGGTTCGAAGGGGGCCGGGGCCAGCCGGGTCCAGACGAGGACCGAGTCGGGCAGCGGGTCCCCGGAGGCGACGCCGAGCGTGAACGGGTCCTCGGTGACGAGGGCCGCGTCGAGCCGGGGCGCGGCGAAGGCGCCGCGCGCGGGGAGGTTGGTGGTGAAGGCCAGGGCGGCCGCCGCGGCGGTGAGGGTGAGGAAGCGGCGGCGGGCCGGATGCCGTGCGGCGGCGCGCAGTTCGGCGTCGTGCGGGGTGAGGGCGAGCGCGGACGACGGTCCGGTACGGCCCGACAGCGCCATCTGGTGTCCTCTCGTACGGGTCGGGCGGGGAAGGACGCGAGGCACAGGCCGGCGGCGACGCGGGCAGGCGAGCGCGACCGTGCCCCGGGCGCGTGCGGGGCGACGCGGATCACGGGACACGGAGTCAGTATGTTAAGCAGACAAAATGGGCAAAGGGTGCGCGCCTTGCGGGGTGTTCACACGAGAGGCCCCGTACGGATCCGGCCCCGGGGCAGAGAGAAGCGCCGCCGGTGCGACCGGCGGCGCTGGGACGGTGGGCGGGCTCAGGCGGTGGCCGCCCCCGTGCCGGCACCGGCGCCCACACGGTCGCGGACCGGCAGGTGGTAGACGTGGAAGGCGCGGCCGATGACCGGCTGGGCGACGTTGCGCACCTTCACGCCCCCCGTCGTCATGCCGTGCTCGCTGCCGGCGTGCGCGTGCCCGTGCACGGCGAGATCGGCGCCGGCCGTGTCGATCGCCTCGGCCAGCAGATAGCTGCCCAGGAACGGATAGATCTCCAGCGGCTCCCCGGCCAGGGTCTCCGGCACGGGGGAGTAGTGGGTGAGGGCGATCCGGACGTCGCAGCCCTCCTGGTCCAGCTTCTCCAGCGAGGCCCGCAGGCCGTCGGCGCACCGGCGGGAGAGGCGCACGAACTCCTTCATCACCGGCTCGCCGAACTCCCCGGCGCTCGCCCCGACGAACCCGCCGCCGAACCCCTTGGTGCCGGCCACCCCGACGCGCGCGTCACCGGCCCGTACGACCACCGACTCCCCCTCCAGGACATGGGCGCCGGCCTCCCGCAGGACGGCCGTGACCTCGTCCTGCCGGTCGTCGTGGTGGTCGTGGTTGCCGAGCACGGCGACCACGGGAACGCCCAGGCCCCGGATCTCGTCGGCCACCACGCGGGCCTCCTCGACGGTCCCGTGCCGGGTGAGGTCCCCGGCCAGCAGCAGGAGGTCGGCGCATTCGGGCAGGGTGTCGAACGCGGGGCGGAGCGAGCCCCGGGTGTCGGGGCTCATGTGGATGTCCCCGACGGCGGCGATCCGGATCATGACAGTTCCTCCGCGTGATCGGGTGACGAGGTCTCGCTGACCACGACGTCGCAGTGCACCTCGAGCCCGGCGAGCTCCTCCCGTACGGCGCTCAGGACGTCCTCGCGGCACTGGGCGGAGGGGACGGTCCCGGTGACCAGCACGGTGGTTCCGCCGCGGACCTCGACCCGCACACCGAGTTCGCCGAGCTCGCCGGAGGCGAGACGGTCCTGGAGGTGGGCGACGCGGTACTCCGGGCTCGCCGCCGCCGGTGTGCCGCCTGCGGATCCGGCGTCTTGGGTGTTCATGAGCGTTCCTTCCGCGGACGTTCAGATGACGTTCAGGCGTTCCAGGAGGAAGAAGAAGGCGGCCGGCATGGGCTCGTCCCCGCAGTCGCGCCGTACCCGCTCCCAGTCGACCTTCTCGCGCAGGGCGCGGGCGATGGGCAGGACGGCCCCGAAGTCGCAGTGGTGCTCCGAGAAGGCGGCCAGCAGGCCGGTCAGCAGATCGGTGGGCGCCAGGACCGGCATGCGCACCGACTCCACCGGCAGTTCCGACGCCCGCCGGAGCATCTCGGTGGAGACGGGCCGGTGCGCCAGCTCGAAGATGATGTCCACGTCCTGGCCGAAGCAGGTGGCCTTGATCAGCCAGTCCTCGGGCGGGGCGTACACCGTCAGCCCGGCCTCGCGGAGCGTGGCGGCCACCGACTCGGCGTCCTCGGGCCGGACGCAGAAGTCGACGTCGTGCTGGAGGTTCCCGCTGCCGCCGTGGGCGTGGACGGCGACACTGCCGGCCAGGGCGAACAGGTGCCCGCCCCGCTTGAGCACCGCGCCGACCTGCTTGGCCGCCTCCAGGATCGCCTGATTGCGGTCACGGGGCAGCTCGGGGTCGTCCTCCTGATCCCGTGCTCCGCTCCGCACGGCGTGCGCCGGCACCGGTCCCGGGACGCCCGTGGCCAGACGGAGCTCCCGGGTCCCCGGGGGCCGGGCGAGCGTGGCGTCCTCGCCGTTCTCCGTCATGACCACTCCCTTCGCCGGCCGGACGGTCCGCACGGCCGCTGTGTGCCTGCACCTAGTACCCGGCGTGCCCGTTCCGACACGGGCACGGGGGAAAGGCGGCGCCCTCGCCACCGAAGGCGTACAAGAAGGGCGCTTCGTTCGGTAACAGCTGAATATGGGGCAAAAGGCAGGGAAGGTGATGAGTGCCCGTGAGGGACTCGCCCGTGGAGGCCGACATGGAGCAGGACACGTCCCGTCCGTCCGATCTTCCGCAGCCCCTGCGGGCCGTCACCTCGGGCCTGCGGCATCTGCCGGGCGCGGAGCAGGTGGGGAGGGTGGCCGGTGGCGCCCTGGACGCGATCGGCGCGGTCTCCCCGCGCGGACGCCGGATGGCCGTCTACGCCGGAGCCGGAGTGCTCGGCGTGGCCGGCGTCGTCGAATGGCCGGTGGCGCTGACCGGCGCGGCCGTCGCCTGGCTCACCCAGCCGCGCCCCGCACAGCGGCCCGACGGCGGCGACGGGAAGGGCCCCGCGCGGCGGCTCGCCGGCGAACCGGGCGCGGAGCCGCCGGCCGACGCGGACGAACGGCACGAAACACCGGCCGGGAGCGGCACATCCGCCGGCCGCCCGCCCACGGGCCCCGGCGACCGGCTCACCCCCTCCCGCGACCGCACCGGCCGGACGGGGCACCCCGTGCGCGTCGAGCCCGCCAAGGTGGGCGACACCGCCACCGCCTCGGCCCTCAGACAGGTCGCCGACGCCACCCGGCACCCCGACCCCGGCCCGGACCGGGCGGAGCACCCTGTGGGCGATGAGCCCGCCGAGGCGGGTGACACCGCCGAACGAGTCGCCGGTGCCGTCCGGCATCGCGGCGCGTACCCCGACCCCGGCCCGGGCCGGGGCGGCGCACCCGGGCAGCCGCGCGATGCCCGCCACACCGGCTGAGCCACGATCAACGGGACCCCGCAGATGCTCACACGCTTCGACGTCGCCCCCCTCGCCGGGGCCGTGGCGGGAGTCGCCGCAGGCGCCGCCCGCGGCACCGCACAGGGCATGACGTCCGTCCACGACACGACGCGCCGCCTCGGCCACGTCGCCCGCAACGTCCTCGGCGGCGGCCGGCACTGGCGGGCCGGACACCGCGTCCACCTGGCCCTGCGGCACCCGGACGGCGCCACCGCCCCGCTCGCCCGCAAGGTCGCCGCCGAACTGCTCGACCACCCCGACGTGCTGACGGCGTACTGGGACGAAGGACTGTCCCGGCTCGTGGTGACCGCCGTGACGGACGCGGCCGGCGACCGTGTGACCGAGCGTGCCGTCGCGCTCGCCGCCCGCCTCGGGCTGACCGAGGACGCCGGCCCCGAGGAGGAGGACGACACGGCCCACCCCGGCGACCCCCGCGAGGTGCGGGTCGCCGCCACCGCGCTGCTGCTGGACGTCGCCGGCGCGGCCGGCGCCCTGGCCGGCCGGTCACTGGGCCTGCCCCGCAGCCCCAAGGCGGTCACCGCCGCCGTCACCCTGCTACGGGAGAACCCCCGCTTCCGCGCCCTGCTGCGGCAGCGGTTCGGCCGTGGCGGAACGGAACTCCTCCTCGCCGCCGCCAACGCCGCCGCGCACGGCGCCGGACAGTCCCCGGCGTCCCTGGTGCTCGACGGACTGCTGCGCACCGGCCAGCTGACCGAGGCGACCGCCCGGGCCGCCGCCTTCGAGGCCCTGCACGACGACGTCTGCCTCGAACGGCGCACCAGCATCCCCTGCCCCGCCGGCACCCGCCCGCCCCTGCGGGTGACGCCCGCCCAGGCGTACGCGGCCCACGCCGGCACCGGCAGCGTCGCGGGCGCCGCCGCCACCCTCCTCATCACCCGCGACACCCGGGAGGCGGCCGAAGCCGTCCTCGCCGGCTCCCCCAAGGCGGCGCGCTACGGCCCCGCCGCCTTCGGCGCGGTCCTCGGCACCCACCTCGCCCGGTCCGGTGTCCTGATCCGCAGCGCCGAGCGGCTGCGGCAGCTGGAGATCGCCGACTCCCTGGTCCTGCACGCCGACGCGCTGCGCGGCCGGACGCGGCCCGCCGACGGAGAGCCCGCGCTGTTCGAGGACCCCGTCGACCCCTGCGCCGAGGCCGTCCTCGACGCGGCCCGCCGGGCCGGACTGCACGTCGTGGTCACCGGCGGCTCCGACCTGAAGGACATCACCCGCCTCGCCGACGAGACGGCCCCCGCCGACCTGCCGTTCGGCGACGTCGTACGGGCGCTGCAGAACGACGGGCACATCGTGGTGAGCGTCGCCCGCGTGGCCGCGCACGGCGCCGCCGACGTGGCGGACGGACTACCGGCCGGCGATGTGGCGATCGCCCTCACGGACGCGCGCTCGGCGCTCGCCTGGGGCGCCGACGCGCTCGCCCCGAACGGACTGGCCGACGTCTGGCGCCTGCTGACGGCCGTCCCGGCGGCCCGCCGGGTCGGCCGCCGCTCGCAGACCCTGGCCCGGGCCGGCGCCGCCCTGTCCGGGCTGATGGTGGCCCGCGGCGGCACACCCGGCGGCCGGCTGTGGCAGCGGCTCACCCGGCACGCCCCGGTGAACATCGCGGCGGCGGGCGCCCTGCTCACCGGCTGGACCGAAGGCCTGCGCGTGGCCCGCGCCACGTCGCCCGAACCCCGGCTGCACGTGCCCTGGCACGCCCTGGAACCGCACGAGGCGCACGAGCTGCTGCGCGACACCCGCACCGGCACCGGACCCACCGGACTCGCCCTGCTCGCCGAACGCTCCCGGCAGCGGGCCGCGCGGCTCACCCGCACGCCCGCGGCCGCCCCCGCCCGCTGGACCTGGCAGGCGGCCGGCGCCGTCCGCCGTGAGCTCGACGACCCGCTCACCCCCGTCCTGGCCACCGGGGCGGTCGCCTCCGCGCTGCTCGGCTCACTCGTCGACGCGCTGCTCGTCGTCGGCGCCATGGACATCAACGCGGTCGCGGGCGGACTCCAGCGGCTGCGCGCCGAACGGGCGCTCAGCCGGCTCGCCGCCCACCAGCGGCCCAAGGCCCGCCGGCAGGACACCTCCCGGCGCACGGTCACCGTCGACGCCGCCCGGCTGCGGCCGGGGGACCGGATCAGCCTCGGCGCCGGCGACGTCGTACCGGCGGACGCGCGGCTGCTGGAGGCGGACGGGCTGGAGGTCGACGAGTCGTCGCTCACCGGCGAGTCGCTGCCCGTGGCCAAGGCCCTGGACCCGACCCCGGGCGCGCCGGTCGCCCGGCGGACCTGCATGGTCTTCGAGGGCACCACCGTCGTGGCCGGCCACGCCGACGCGCTCGTCGTGGACACCGGCGACCGCACCGAGGCGGGCCGCGCCGTCGCCCTGGCCGCCCGCGTCCCGCCGCCCGCCGGAGTCCAGGCCCGCCTGCAGGAACTGACCCGCAAGGCCCTCCCGGTGACCCTCACCGGCGGTGCGCTGGTCACCGGCCTGTCCCTGCTGCGCGGCAGTCCGGTACGGCGTGCCGTCAGCGGCGGTGTCGCCGTGGCCGTCGCCGCAGTCCCCGAAGGGCTGCCGCTGGTCGCGACCGTCGCCCAGATGGCCGCCGCCCGCCGGCTCTCCCGGCGCGGCGTGCTGGTCCGCACCCCACGCACCCTGGAGGCGCTCGGCCGGGTCGACACCGTCTGCTTCGACAAGACCGGCACCCTCACCGAGAACCGGCTCCGCCTGGTCCGGGTGGCCACCGCCGACGGCACCGTCCTCGCCCCGGACGCCGAGGACGCCGTACCGGTCGTACGGCTCGCCGCGCGCGCCTGTCCGCAGGAGGAGACCGGCGAGGGGCGCCGGGTCGCCCACGCCACCGACGAGGCCGTCCTCGACGTCGCCCCGCCCGACGCCGGCTGGACCGCCGACGGCGAGCTGGCCTTCGAGGCCAGCCGCGGCTACGCGGCGGCCGTCGGCCGGGACGGTGACGCGGACACCGGACTCCTCGTCGTCAAGGGCGCCCCCGAGACGGTCCTCCCCGCCTGCCGGGACCTCCCCGAGGAGGCGGCCGGCACCGCCCACACCCTGGCGGGCCAGGGACTGCGCGTCCTCGCCGTCGCCCGGCGCCCCCGCCGGGGGACCGACGCGGACACCGAACTCGACGCGGACCTCGCCGACCTGGAGTTCGCCGGACTGATCGCCCTCGCCGACGTGCCGCGCGACACCTCGCGGGAACTGCTCGCCGAACTGCGCCGGGCCGGCATCCTGCCCGTCATGCTCACCGGCGACCACCCGGAGACCGCCCGCGCCATCGCCCTGCAACTGGGCTGGCCCGAGGAGACGGAGGTGGTCACCGGGGACGACCTGGTCGCCATGGGCCGCTCCGACCGGGTGCGCGCACTGCACGGCGCCGGAGTCGTCGCCCGCGTCGCCCCCGAGCAGAAACTCCACGTCGTGGAGGCCCTGCAGCAGGCCGGCCGGGTGGTGGCGATGGCGGGCGACGGCGCCAACGACGCCGCCGCCATCCGCGCCGCCGACGTGGGCGTCGGCATCGAGGCCCGCGGCTCCGCCGCCGCCCGCAACGCCGCCGACCTGGTGCTCACCACCGGTGACCTGTCCGTCCTGGTGGACGCCGTCGGTGAGGGCCGCGCGCTGTGGCGCAGCGTCGCCGACGCGGTCAGCATCCTCATCGGCGGCAACGCGGGCGAGGTCGGCTTCAGCGTGCTGGGCACCCTGCTCGCCGGCTCCTCACCGCTGTCGACCCGCCAGCTCCTCCTGGTCAACCTGCTCACCGACATGTTCCCCGCCATGGCGGTGGCGGTGACCCCGAGCGACGACCCGTCGACGGCGGCGCACGCCGCGAGCGGTCCGATGGGCCTCGACGTCCTCGGCGCGCCCCTGCTGCGCTCCATCCGGCGCCGGGGCGTCACCACCTGCCTCGGCGCGGTCACCGCCTATCTGATCGGCCTCCTCACCCCCGGCACCGAACGCCGCTCCACCACGATGGCCCTGTGCGGAGTGGTCGGCGCCCAACTGGTACAGACCCTCTCCGGGCGCCGCCACAGCCCCCTGGTGTGGGCGACGGCCCTGGGCTCCGCCGCCGTGCTCGCCGCCCTCGTGCAGACCCCCGGCGTCAGCCACTTCTTCGGCTGCACCCCGCTCGGCCCCGTCGCCTGGGCGGGCGTCGCCCTGGCCATCACCCTGTCGGCCCTCGCCCCACGCCTGGAACGCCTCGAAGCGGTACGACACCTGTACGCCCTCACCTCCCGCCTCACCCTGCGCCTCGCCGACTCCATGAGGCAGACCCGCCACCTGCTGGCCGACGGCATCGCCCGACCGGTGGCCTGACCCCCTGGGGGCGCGGGGCTGTGCCGACATGCGGCTCCGCCGCGCGGGCGCGAAGAGGTCCGGGCATAAGGGGCGCGGGGAACTGCGCGTGGGGGTCTGGGGGCGAAGCCCCCAGGGACGGGAAGGGAAGGGGCGGCGGGGGCGAGAGAAGGCTCGGACACCCGGACGGCGCGCGGTGCGGAATCACAGGGGGCGCCGCCCTCGTGGCGGAGGACCCGCCCCGCCCGAGCGGATCCGGCGTCCCGCGCCCAGACTGGAAGTACGGGGCGCCGGTGCCCACCCGGAACCCCGCCGACGCGGGCAAGCGCGCCCGGCGCCGAAGCCCGCCGCAGACCGAGAAGGGTGAGGATCGGCATGAAGGGATACGTCTTCCACGGCCCCGGGCAGTCCGCCTGGGAGGAGGTCCCCGACCCGGCCGTCAAGGAACCCGGCGACGCCATCGTGCGCGTCGACGCCGTCACCATCTGCGGCACGGACCTGCACATCCTCAAGGGCGACGTGCCCGAGGTCCGCCCGGGCACCGTCCTCGGCCACGAGGCGGTCGGCGAGATCGTCGAGACCGGCGGCGACGTCCGCACCGTCCGTCCCGGGGACCGCGTCCTGGTCTCCTGCATCTCCGCCTGCGGGCGCTGCGGCTACTGCCGCGAGAGCGTGTACGGCCAGTGCCGGGGCGGCGGAGGCTGGGTCCTCGGCCACCTGATCGACGGCACCCAGGCCGAATACGTACGCGTCCCCTACGCCGACCTGTCGGTGTATCCGCTGCCCGGCGCGGTGGCCAACGAGGACGCCGTACTGCTGGCCGACATCTTCCCCACCGCCTACGAGGTGGGCGTGCTCAACGGCCGGGTCCGTCCCGGTGACACGGTCGTCGTGGTCGGCGCCGGCCCCGTCGGGCTCGCCGCGATCGCCACCGCCCGGCTGTTCGGTCCCGAACGCGTCGTCGCCGTGGACGTGGCCGCCTCCCGGCTGCAGGCCGCGAAGGAGTTCGGCGCCGACGCCGTGGCCGACGCGGGCGAGGGCCCCCAGCAGCTCGTCGCGGACCTCACCGGCGAGCTCGGCGCGGACGTGGCCATCGAGGCGGTGGGCGTCCCGGAGACCTTCGAGCTGTGCGCCCGTATGGTGCGGCCCGGCGGGCACCTGGCCAACGTCGGCGTGCACGGCGCGCCCGCCACGCTGCACCTCGAGGACCTGTGGATCAAGAACGTCACCATCACCACCGGACTCGTCGACACCCACTCCACCCCCACCCTGCTGCGGATGGCGGCCGCAGGCCGGCTGCCCACCCGCCGGCTGGTCACCCACACGTTCCCGCTCGACCACATGCAGGAGGCCTACGACGTCTTCGGCAACGCCGCCGAGACCGGGGCGCTCAAGGTCGTCCTCGGCGTTCCGCAGCACGAGGTGGTGCCCGTGCACCCGACGGTCTGACGGGCGCACCGGCGGACCGGGCCGTTCGGCCCATGCGGGAGCGGGCGGCCGGGTTCACCCTGGAGTGAGGCGCCGTTCGTTACCCGCGCGAGGAGGTGACCTCCGATGGCGAGGACACAGGGTGCGAGGCCCCGGAGGGTGCGGCTGTGGCGGTGGCGGAGGAACCCGCTGCGCCGCCGCAGCGATCTGGCCGAGGCCTGGCTGGTGCTCGCCGCAGTCGTCCTCGCCCTGCTGCTCGGGGCGCTCTCCGGCCTGACGGCGGCCGGGGCCGTGGACGGGTCGCTCGCCGAGCGCCGGGAGCGGACCACCCCCGTCCCCGCCGTACTGACCGAGGACGCCGCCGGGCTGTCCGCGTCGGTGACGCAGGACGGGGACGGGGACGGCGGCGTATGGGCCAAGGTGCGGTGGACTGCCCCCGACGGCACCGGCCGCACGGGCCGGGCCGAGGTCGACCCGGGGAGCCCGGCGGGCACCGAGGCCACCGTGTGGACGGACCCCGAGGGCCGGCTGGTCTCCGCACCACCCGACGGCGCGGAAGCGCAGTTCCAGACCGTCATGACCGGGATCACGGTCGCCGTCGCCACCGGAGGACTGGTCCTGCTCGGCGGCTGGCTCGCCCGGGCCCGGCTGCGACTGCGGCGCCTGGCCGAATGGGAGACGGAGTGGCGCCAGGTCGAACCGTCGTGGCGCAGGCGTATGACAGGCTGAGGGCGAAGCGGCTCAGCAGCCGGACCCTCATCGACCTGCGGAATTGCGAAATTTAGCAATTGGCTACATGCTGTATCCGTCATACAGTCGTATCCGAAGTCGAGGGCCCGTGTCCGTACCGCTGCCGCAGGCCGGAGTCCGGTCCCGGATCATCTCGCTGCTGCCCACCCGTGCCGACGCGGACCAAGTGCGGCGCCATCCCCGCCGGGACCTGCTCGCCGGCCTGACCGTCGCGGTCGTCGCGCTGCCGCTCGCACTCGGTTTCGGTGTCTCCTCCGGGCTCGGCGCCGAGGCGGGGCTGGCCACCGCCGTGGTCGCCGGGGCCCTGGCGGCCGTGTTCGGCGGCTCCGACCTCCAGGTGAGCGGGCCGACCGGGGCGATGACCGTGGTCCTGGTGCCCATCGTCGCCGACCACGGACCCGCGGGCGTGCTCACCGTCGGTCTGATGGCGGGCGTCGTCCTGGTCGCGCTGGCGCTGCTGCGGGCCGGGGGAAGCATGCGGTACGTGCCCGCGCCGGTGGTGGAGGGCTTCACCCTCGGCATCGCGTGCGTGATCGGGCTGCAGCAGATCCCGAACGCCCTCGGAGTGCCCGTGCCCGAGGGGGAGCGGGTCCTGGTGGTGGCCTGGCGGGCGGGCGGGGAATTCATCCGCGACCCCGGCTGGACGGCCCCGGCGCTGGCGCTCGCCGTGGCGGCCGTGATGCTGCTCGGGGCGCGCTGGAAGCCGACCGTCCCCTTCTCCGTCCTGGCGGTGATCACGGCCACCGTCGTGACGCAGACCGTCGGCCTGGACGGGGCGCGTCCGATCGGCGACCTGCCCCCGGGCCTGCCCGCCCCCTCGCTCTCCTTCGTGGACACCGGCGCGCTGGGCAGCCTGCTCGCGCCCGCCCTGGCCGTGGCGGCGCTGGCCGCCCTGGAGTCGCTGCTGTCCGCCTCCGTCGCCGACGGCATGACCGTCGGACAGCGGCACGACCCCGACCGCGAACTGTTCGGCCAGGGCCTGGCCAACATCGCCGCCCCGCTGTTCGGCGGCGTCCCCGCGACCGGCGCCATCGCCCGCACCGCCGTCAACGTCCGTACCGGCGCGACCTCCCGGCTGGCCTCGCTCACACATGCCGCCGTCCTCGCCGTGATCGTCTTCGCGGCCGCCCCGCTGGTGTCGCGGATCCCGCTCGCCGCCCTGGCCGGCGTGCTGCTGGCGACCGCCGTCCGCATGGTCGAGGCCGGCTCGCTGCGCGCGATGGCCCGCGCCACCCGTTCCGACGCGCTGATCCTCGTCCTGACCGCCGTCGCCACGCTCGTGCTCGACCTTGTCCAGGCGGTGATCATCGGCCTGGTCGTCGCCGGCGTCCTCGCGCTGGGCGCCGTCGCCCGGCAGGCCCGGCTCGCCCCGCTGCCGCTCGACCGGGACGACCACACGGAGGAGGAGCACGAGCTGCTGGCCGAGCACATCGTCGCCTACCGCATCGACGGACCCCTGTTCTTCGCCGCCGCCCACCGCTTCCTGCTGGAGCTGACCGAACTCGCCGACGTACGCGTGGTCGTCCTGCGCATGTCCCATGTGAGCGTGGTCGACGCCACCGGGGCCCTGGTCCTCAAGGACGCGGTGACGAAGCTGAGACGGCGCGGCATCGTCGTGATGGCGTCCGGTGTCCGCCCGGAGCACCGCCGGGCCCTCGCCTCCGTGGGCGTCCTGGAACTGCTGCGGCACGAGGGCCGGGAGTACGCCACGACCCCCGAGGCGATCCGCGCCGCCCGCGACCACCTGGAACGCGACGGTGTCCTGCGGGCGGCGGAGCTGCCGGTCGTGCTGCCCGCGCCCACCCGGGAGACGCCATGACGGCCTCCGTGCTGAACACCCTGCCGCACCGCCATGTGCTCACCCTGCCCACCGGGCCCGGAGCCGTGCGCCTCGCCCGCGAAACGGCCGAGCAGGCCCTGGCGGAGTGGGGCATAGGCGAGTGCCACCCGGCGGTGGGTCCGGCGCTGCTGATCCTGAGCGAACTGGTGGCCAACAGTGTCCGGCACGCGGCCGAGGTCTCCCCGCGGATCACGGTGATCTACGCGGCGGGCCCCGAGTGCCTGGTGTTCGCCGTGCACGACAGCCACCCCCACCGGCCGCGGCTGTTCGGGCCGGACGCCGGGCACGGCGGCCTGGCCACGGTCGTCGAACTGACCCACGCCCTGGGCGGCACCGCCGTGGTCCGGGGCGACGCCGACGGCCGGGGAAAGAGCGTCTGGATCACGCTCCCCCTGTGAGTCCACCGCCCACGGCCACCGGGCGGTGGAGAAGTACCGAGTTGCTAATGTCGGAAAGCGTCGAGGCGGACGCCGACGAACAGATGAGGCGATGGACCGAGGACCGGCCGCCCGGGCCGTGCTGCCGCGCCGGAAAGGGGACGGCACGATGACCACGCCGCTGTACCAGCTGAAGGCCGAGTTCTTCAAAACACTGGGCCATCCCGCCCGCATCCGCGTGCTGGAACTGCTCAGCGAGCGTGAGCACGCGGTCGGGGAGATGCTTCCCGAGGTGGGCATCGAGCCGGCCCACCTCTCGCAGCAGTTGGCGGTGCTGCGACGGGCGAACCTGGTGGTCGGCCGCAAGGAGGGCTCGACCGTGTACTACTCGCTGACCAGCCCGCACGTGGCGGAGCTGCTGCGGGTGGCGCGCACCATCCTGTCCGGCGTGCTCGCGGGGCAGGCCGAACTGCTCGCCGACCTCCAGGCCGCACAGGGCGGGCCGAAACCACTGCCGTAGACGACGGTGGCCCCGGCCCGGAGGCCGGGACCACGAAGGCGGTCGTACCGGAAGGGGACCGGCGTGCCCCCGCCGCGGTCAGACCTCGCCGCGCCAGGCGCCCGTCTCCAGGCCGCGCCGCTCGATGAACTCCTTGAACCGCTTCAGGTCACCACCGACCTGCCGCTTGACGAAGCCGAGCTTGTCACCCACGCTCTCGGTCATCCCCTGCGGATCGAAGTCCATCTGCAGCATCACCTTGGTGGTGGTGTCCCGCACCCGGTGGAAGGTGACGACGCCGGCCTGCCGCGCCTCACCGTCGACCGTGGTCCAGGCGACACGCTCGTCCGGGATCTGCTCGGTGATCTCGGCGTCGAACTCCCGTTCCACGCCCCCGACCTTGGTCACCCAGTGGGTCAGTGTGTCGCTGCGCTGCTCGATGCGTTCGACCCCGCCCATGAACTCCGGGAAGCTCTCGAACTGGGTCCACTGGTTGTAGGCGGTGCGGACGGGGACGTCGACCTCGATCGATTCCTCTACCTGCGACATGCGTCGGCTACCTCGCTTTCCGATGGGAAGTGGAACGCGGGTACCTGATTTCACGCCGGACAATCACGGCGATCCGCCGAACCGGCCGCCCGAGGGGTCACGCCTCCTCGCGGCGGCAGTGCAGGAAGAGCTGGGGTTCCGGCCGGGCGTCGGGATGGGTCGGGGTGAACATCACGCTCTCCTGCGACTCCACGGCCAGGCCCGCCCCACGCACGAGGGCGACGACGTCCTCGGCCGCGAAACTGGTGACGCGCACGTCCTGCCCCATGAAGGCGCCGTCGAACCCCTCGACGTCCAACGGCACGGTGGCCAGCGCGAACAGGCCGCCCGGCCGCAGCGCCCGCGCCAGCCGACGTACCAGCTCCGACTGTTCCGCCCGCGACATCTGCAGCAGCGCGAAGTACACGCAGACCGCGTCGAACGAATCGTCCTCGAGCGGCATCCGCCGGATGTCGGCGCACCGGAACTCGGCCCCGGGCACCTGCCGGGAGGCGATCCCCACCATCACCGGGGACACGTCGACGCCCAGCACCCGATGTCCCGCTGCGGCGAGCGCCTCGGCCGTGGGACGGCCCGTTCCACTGCCCACGTCCAGCACCCTGCTGCCGGGCGCCAGCCCTTCGAGCAGCCGGTCCAGCGACGCCCGGTGCGCCGACGAGGAGGCGAACGCCTTCTCGTACTCGCCGCCCAGCGCGTCGAACACCGCCGCCGCCGGTGACCCGTGATCCTCGTCGGCCAAGACGCACCCCGTTCTTCGCGTACCGATGCGGGGCATCGTGCCATTCCCGCCCCGCCTCCACAACGGGACACCGGCCGTGGCGGCTTGCGGGCACACGGACCGGCACGGCAGGGTCGGGGTGTGCCGACTCTGCTGATCGTCCACCACACGCCCTCGCCCAACTGCCAGGCGATGTTCGAGGCCGTCCTCTCCGGTGCCGGCGCCGACGGGATCGAGGGGGTCGAGGTGGTGCGGCGGGCGGCGCTGTCCGCCACCGCCGCCGACGTCCTGGACGCCGACGGCTATCTCCTCGGCACCCCGGCCAACCTCGGCTACATGTCGGGGGCGCTCAAGCACTTCTTCGACCAGGTCTACTACCCGTGCCTGGACACCACCCGGGGTCGGCCCTTCGGGTACTACGTGCACGGCGGGAACGACGTCACGGGCGCGGTGCGGGGCCTGGAGTCGATTACGACGGGCCTCGGCTGGCGTCGCGCCGCCGACGGCGTGACCGTCACCGGCGAGCCCGGCAGGGCCGACGTCGAGCGGTGCTGGGAGCTGGGCGCCACGGTCGCCGCGGGCCTGATGGACTGAGCCCCGCCGCGGGCGGCGTCAGGTCTCGTCCATCCGCCGCCGGTCCTGCTCGTCCCAGGTGCGCGTGTCGCGCGGCTGCGTGTACGGTTCCGCCTCCGGCGGATGCCCCCCGGCGATGGCCCGCTGCCGGGCGATCTCCGCGTCGAACTCCAGCCCCAGCAGAATGGCGAGGTTGGTGATCCACAGCCAGATCAGGAACACGATGACACCGGCCATCGTGCCGTACGTCTTGTTGTAGGACCCGAAGTTGGCGACGTAGAGGGCGAACCCGGCGGAGGCGATCAGCCAGATCACCAGCGCCAGGAAACTGCCCGGGGTGATCCACCGGAACCCCCTGACCTTGGCGTTCGGGGCCGCCCAGTACAGCAGCGCGATCATGATGGTGACCAGGACGACCAGTACCGGCCACTTGGCGATCGACCACACGGTCAGCGCGGTGTCGCCCAGACCGAGCAGGTCGCCCGCCTGACGGGCCAGCCCGCCGGTGAACACCACGATCAGCGCGCTGATCACGGCCATCACCATCAGCGCGACCGTCACCCCGAGCCGTACCGGCAGCACCTTCCACACCGGACGCCCCTCGGGGATGTCGTAGACCGCGTTCGACGCGCGCATGAACGCCGCGACGTAGCCCGACGCCGACCAGACGGCCAGCACCAGACCGACGATCGCCACGACCGAGCCGACGCCCGCGGTGCCCTGCAGCTGCTGTACCGCCTGGGTGATGATGTCGCGGGCCGCGCCGGGGGCGGTGAGCTCCTGGAGGTTCTCCAGCACCTTGTCCGTGGTGGACCTGCCGGTGAGGCCCAGGATCGAGACCAGGGCCAGCAGCGCCGGGAACAGCGCCAGCACGCCGTAGTACGTCAGGGCGGCGGCCCGGTCGGTGAGTTCGTCGTCCTTGAACTCGCGCAGGCTGCCTTTGAACGCCGCGCCCCACGCCCCCTTCGGCAGCTTGCCCGGCGTGTCCGGTGCCGCCCGCTCCACCTCGTCGCTGGGCCCGGGTTCGTCCGCCGCGCCGGACCCGTGCCCCGGGCGGAGCTCGTCCGCCGCCGCGCCGGTCCGGTGGTCCGGACGAGGCTCGTCCGTCGCGCTCTCGTGGGTCTGCCGGTCGTTCCGCCCCGGGATATGCAGCTTCATGCCCCTCGGGTAACCAGGGGCCGGAGGGCTAAGCCAGGGGTCCGTGCCCCGACCTGGCCGGAAAGGGGTTGTGGGAGCGCTCCCAAGGCTGCAGGATGCCAGACATGACCGAGTCCCCCAGGATCCGCCCGTACCGCCGCGAGGACCGGCAGGCCCTCGACGACATCTGCGTCCGCACCGCGCACAACGGCCAGGACAGCCGCCCCCATTACACCGACCCCACCGTCTTCCCCGACACCTTCGCCGCGCCGTACGTCCATCTGGAGCCGGAGCTGGCGTTCGTGCTGGACGACGGCCGGGGCCGGGCGGTCGGCTACATCGTCGGCACCGCCGACACCGTCCGCTTCGCCAAGACCTTCCGGGCCGCGTGGCTGCCCCTGGTCGGCGACCGCCACCCCGAGCCGTCCGGGCCGCCGGCCACCCCGGACGAGACGATCGCCTGGCTGCTGCACCATCCCGAGCGGATGATCGTCCCGGAGCTGGCCGCCTGGCCGGCCCATCTGCACATCGACCTGCTGCCCGACTGGCAGGGGCGCGGCTACGGCCGGCGGCTGATGCGGACCTTCCTGGAGGCCCTGCGGGACGGGGGAGTGCCGTCCGTCCACCTCGTCATGGCGACGGCCAACAAGCCCGCCCGGGCCTTCTACGACCGGATGGGCTTCGAGGAGATCGACGTGCCGATGGACGACTCGGTCGTCTGCCTCGGCCGTACGACGCACGACCTCGAAGGACTCTGATCCGACGGGCTCCGAGGGGTCGGCGCCCGTCTCCGTCGAACGCGTCGAACGCGCCACCGCCCGCGCGGAAGTGGCGCAAATGCGCATTGCCGCTCCGCTTCGACGGGCGCAGCCTGTGCATTGGGAGCGCTCCCATGACCGCCGTGGGAGCGCACACCCGCATCCCCACGACCCCCACAGCGGAAAGAAGGAATCCATGACTTGGCATGGTCATGATGCATTACCGCTCCGGTCCCGTCTGTCGCTCGCCCTGACCGTGGCCGTCGCCGCGCTGCTCTGTCTGATCCCCTGGAGCGGTACCGCCGTCGCCCACGGCTCGGTGATCGATCCCGCGTCCCGCAACTACGGCTGCTGGCAACGCTGGGGGAGCGACTTCCAGAACCCGGCGATGGCGCAGGAAGACCCGATGTGCTGGCAGGCGTGGCAGGACAACCCCAACGCCATGTGGAACTGGAACGGCCTCTACCGCAACGGCTCGGCCGGCAACTTCCGGGCCGTGGTCCCCGACGGCCAGCTCTGCAGCGGCGGGCACACCGAGGGCGGGCGCTACAACTCCCTGGACACGGTGGGCGCCTGGAAGACGACGAACGTGAACGGCAACTTCACCGTCCGGCTGTACGACCAGGCCAGCCACGGCGCGGACTACTTCCTCGTCTACGTCACCCGGCAGGGCTTCGACCCCACCACCGAGCAACTGGGCTGGGACGACCTCCAGCAGGTGGCCCGCACCGGCTCGTACGCGCCCAGCCAGAACTACTCGATCCCGGTGAGCACCTCCGGCCTCAGCGGCCGCCACGTCGTCTACACGATCTGGCAGGCCTCGCACATGGACCAGACGTACTTCCTGTGCAGTGACGTGAACTTCGGCTGAGTCACCGGCACTTCACCGCTCCCGTCCCCGGGTCCCCGCCGGGCCGCGTGAGTCCGGCGGGGATCCGGTGCGTGCGGGGCCGGGGCTTTCTGAGATTCCGCGAAGAAACCGTGAGTCCTTTGAACACGCTGTGGCCCGCCTACGTATGGGGCGTGGGAATCCCCTGCCCACCCCCCGCAACAGAAGCGTAGGAGTACTGCCTTGGCACGCAACACACGCAGACGCCCCAAACAGCGCGCGACTCTCGCCGCGTTCGCCCTGATCCTGGGCGGCGGCGGGATGATGGCGGCCAACGTCTACGCTTCCGCGACGGAGGAGGGCGGGCAGGGCGACGGCCAGGCGCAGGTCTTCTCGGGCGCCACGATCGACTGCCCGGACGTGGCCACCGGACTGACGTCGGTGCCGGAGGAGGCACGGGCGGAGGTGGACAAGGAGCTCGCCGGCCTGGACGCGCAGATCGCGGAGGCGTACAAGCGGATAGGGGAGTCGGCCGAGGCTCTTCGCCAGGACCCGGGCTTCGCGGAGAACGCGATCGCCAAGCCGCTCGAGGAGAAGCGTGCCGCGGCCCTCGCCCGCAT
Source organism: Streptomyces sp. NPDC059787 (assembly GCF_042732315.1). Lineage (NCBI taxonomy): Bacteria > Bacillati > Actinomycetota > Actinomycetes > Kitasatosporales > Streptomycetaceae > Streptomyces > Streptomyces sp. NPDC059787. Next base: position 59,283 of record NZ_JBHWHX010000036.1, on the reverse strand, counting down.
CGGGACCGCCATCGACCGGGTCGGCGACCGGCCCGAGGGCCTCGAGGAACTCGCCGACTGCGCCGTGCGCGAGTCCGGCAACGCCGCACAGCCGGACGCCGGGCAGGAGGGCGCCGGGCAGGAGGGCGCCGGCGACGAGGGCGAGCAGGCGGGCGACGGAGGCGACGGCCAGGACCAGCAGGACCAGGACCAGCAAGGTCAGGACCAGCAGGGCCAGGACCAGGGCGGAAACGGCGGTCAGGCCGGCAACGGGCCCGTCGCCGGCGACTACGTCGACATCGAGAGCGTCCAGCCCAACGTCACCGAGCCGCAGCGGACGGGGAGCGCCTCCCGCGGCACCTTCACCAGCGAGTGCGGCGTCAACGAGAACGGCCTGTTCAACTCGGACAACGTGATCGCCGCCCCGGGTGTCGGCAACGGCGCCCACCACTTCCACGACTACATCGGCAACCAGGCCACCAACGCCTTCTCCAGCGACGAGGACCTGGCGCAGGCGGACACGAGCTGCGCCGACCAGGGCGACAAGTCGTCGTACTACTGGCCCGTGCTGCGGCTGCAGAACGGGACCCAGGAGCAGGACGCCGGGTCCCCGGGCGGCGGCATCGAGGGCAACGCCGGTGAGATCGTCACGCCCAAGGAGGTCACGCTGACCTTCGAGGGCAACCCGCGGGGCGAGGTCACCGCCATGCCCCGGCTGCTGCGCATCATCACCGGTGACGCCAAGTCGTTCGTCAACGGCCCCGCCAACGCCAACGCCTCCTGGAGCTGCACCGGCTTCGAGGACCGGCAGCTCACGGACAAGTACCCGCTGTGCCCGCAGGGCAGTGACGTGGTGCGCAGCTTCGACTTCCAGAGCTGCTGGGACGGCCGCAACATCGACAGCGCCAACCACCGTACGCACATGGCGTTCGCGGACGAGGCCGGCAACTGCCCGTCCGGCTTCAAGCCGGTGCCGCAGCTGGTGCAGCGCATCGTCTACGACGTCGACGCGCCGAGCCTCGACGACGGGGGCAGGACGACTCCGCTGTTCGCGGTGGACTCCTTCCCGGAGCAGTTGCACAAGCCGATCACGGACCACGGCGACTTCATCAACGTCTTCGACGAGGACCTGATGAACGAGGTCGTCGCCTGTATCAACGAGGGTCGCACCTGCGGCGCCGGTGACGGCGGCAACGGTGACGGTGGCGGTGGCGGCGGCGAACAGGGTGAGGAGCCCCAGCAGCCGGAGGAGCCCCAGCAGCCGGAGGAGCCCACGGCCACGCCCGACGACCCGGGCCAGGGTGGTGACGGCAACGACGGCGGCAATCAGGACGACGGCGGCGACAAGCCCGGCGACGGCGGGAACCAGAACGGCGGCGGAAACCAGAACGACGGCGGGAACCAGAACGACGGCGGAAACCAGAACGACGGCGGACAGGAGCAGCCGTCGGAGACCCCGGCCGCCGAGGAGCCCGAGCAGCCCGAGCAGCCCGATGTCAAGGCGTCCACTCCGGCCGAGGACGCCGGCGCCGGAAACCAGGACGACGGCGGCGACAAGGGCGGCGAGGACGACGGCGGCCAGGCGGCCCAGGCCGCCGAGGTGCCCGGCAGCCTCCCCGAACTCGGCACCGAGAACCAGTCCCGGGCACAGGGCGAGAGCGGCAGCCTCGCCGAGACCGGCACCCAGCTCTGGCCGGCCGCGCTGGGCGGAGTGCTGGTGATCTTCGGATTCTTCGTCCTGCGGAGCGTGCGGCGCGGGGCCTGACCCTCCGCGGCACCCCGACGGCGGCAGGACTCCTCACGGGTCCTGCCGCCTCACGTTTCCCTCCCCTCCGCGTCGATGTGCGGCATCACCCGGTCCAGCCATCGCGGTGTCCACCAGGCGTGCCGCCCCAGCAGGGTCATCACGGCCGGCACCAGCAGCAGCCGTACGACGGTGGCGTCGATGAGGACGCTGACCGCCAGGCCCAGCCCCAGCATCTTGACCACGATGTTGTCGCTGACGACGAACGCCGCGAACACGCTCACCATGATCAGCGCGGCGCAGGTGATGACCCGCGCGGTGATCTCCAGGGCATGGGCGACCGACGCCTTCGCGTCCCCGGTGCGCAGCCAGGCCTCGTGGACGCGGGAGAGCAGGAAGATCTCGTAGTCCATGCTGAGGCCGAAGACGATGGCGAACATCATCATCGGCACGTAGCTCTCGATCGGCACCGTGCCGGAGACCCCGAGCGCCGGCCCGCCCCAGCCCCACTGGAAGACGGCGACGACGACGCCGTACGAGGCGGTGATGGAGAGCACGTTGAGGACGGCCGCCTTGACGGCGACGAGCAGACCGCGGAACACCACGAGGATGATCAGGAAGGCCAGGGCGACCACCACGGCGATGATCAGCGGCAGCCGGTCGGCGACGATGTCCCGGAAGTCGACCTGCGCCGCCGTCGTCCCGGTGACGTACGTCGAGGCGTCCGTGCCCCGCACGGCGTCCGGCAGGGTGTCGTCCACCAGGCGGTTGGCCAGGTCGGTGGTCGTGGCGCTCTGCGGGGAGGCCTTCGAGTACACCGTGCCGACCAGGACGTCACCGTCCTGCGTGGGCGTCAGGGGGGTGACGGCGGCCGCCCCCTCGACGCCGTCCAGCGTCTTCTGCGCCTGTGAGGCGAGGTCGGACCGCTGGGAGTCCGGTACGGACGACTGGTCGATGACGACGGTGAGCGGGCCGTTGGAGCCGGGACCGAAGGCGTCGGTCATCAGGTCGTAGGCACGGCGGTCGGTGAAGGACGTGGGGTCCGCGCCGTCGCCGATGTGACCGAGCTGGATCGAGAACACCGGGACCGCGAGGACGGCGATCGTGGCGACGCCCGCCGCCAGGAACCACCACGGCCGGCGCTCCACGCGCTGTGCGTACCGGTGCCAGGTGCCGCGGGGCTCCGCACCGGGCTCGGCGTCGGTCTCGGCCACCGGCCGGCGCACCCGGTAACGGTCGATGCGCCCGCCGATCAGGCCCAGCAGGGCCGGCACCAGGGTGAGCGCGCCGACGACGGCGGAGACGACGGTGACGGCGGCGGCCAGCCCGAGTCTGGAGATGAAGGAGACGCCGGACACGGAGAGACCGGCCAGCGCGATGATCACCGTGCAGCCGGAGACGAGCACGGCATGCCCGCTGGTGGCGGTGGCGTGTCCGGCGGCCCGCACCGGATCCTCGCCGTCCATGACGTCCTGCCGGTACCGGGTGATCAGGAAGAGCGCGTAGTCGATGCCGACGCCGAGGCCGATCATCGTGGCCAGCGTCGGCGAGACCGTGGCGAAGGTGAACGCGGCGGCCAGCAGCCCGAGTACGGCGAGCCCGCCGACCACCCCGATCAGTGCCGTGAGGAGGGGGATCCCGGCGGCGAGCACACTCCCGAAGCCGATCAGCAGCACGACGATCGCCACGGCGAAGCCGATCAGTTCGCTCACCCGGTCGTCCGCGGCGGGCCGGGCCAGTTCGCCGAGCGGCCCGCCGTACTCGACCTGCGCGCCGGCCTCCCGCAGCGGCTGTACGGCGTCGTCCACCCCGTGCAGGTAGCCGTCGCCGAGGGTCGAGGGCTGTACGTCGAAACGGACCGTGATGTAGCCCGTCCTCCCGTCGGACGACAGCGGTCCGACGTCCGGCCCCGACTGGCCGGAGGAGGGGGCGGCGGACAGTGGATTCTGCGCGGACAGGACGTGCGGCAGCTTCTCCAGGTCGCCGACCGCGGTGGACATCTGGCTGCCGAGGGCGGTCAGCTGCCGCTGGTCGTCGTGGAGGACGATCTGGCTGCTGTAGCCCCCGGCCTGTGGATCGTGCCGCTGGAGGACCTCGATGCCCTGCTGGGACTGGGCGTCCGGCAGGGTGAAGTTGTCGGAGTAGGTTCCGCCGGCCGAGCGGCTCGCGATCTGCAGGGCCACCAGAGCCACGAGCCATGCCACGATCACCACGACGAAGTGGTGCGCGCACCACTCGCCCAGCCGGCGCAGGACGCCCGCCCTCGCACCTGCCGTGCCGTGCCTGGAAGGCATGGGCGTGTCTCCTCTGCCCGGCCGAGCGGTTCCCGGCCCCTCCTCCATTACAGGCGGGCACTGTTGCCCCGGCATCTCGACCCGTTCCACCCCGCCGCCCCTTCCCGTTCCGACCTGGGGCTCCGTCCCGGACCCGCTCCTCAGACGCCGGAGGGGCTACATCTCGGCCCTTCCGGTGTTTGAGGAGCGGGAGTCCGGGGGCAGCGCCCCCGGGAAGGGGAAGGGGCGGCGGGGGCGGAAAACGCCTACGGGGCGTCGGCGACGAGGGCCGGCGCCGGACCCCAGTACGACCCCGGCTCCGACCAGGGCACTGCCCACCGCCTGCGCCGCACCGTAGGACCCGGTCCCGACAAGCGGCGCGGTGCACGCGGCCGCCACCGGGATCAGCCCGGAGAACAGGGTGGCCCGCTCGGCACCGATCCGCTGCATGCCCATGTACCAGCACACGAAGCCGACGACGGTGACCACCACCGCCTGCCACAGCAGCGCCGTCACCTCGACCCCGTCCGGACGGCGCAGCCACGCGGCCCCGTCGAGCAGCAGCCCGGCCACCGCCGACTCGACCGCGGCGACGCCGCACACCGCGGCGGACAGCAGACGGGGGCCCAGGGGCCGCAGCACGGGCACGGCCAGTACGGTGAACCCGACCTCCCCGACCAGCGCGCACAGCGAGAAGGCGAGACCCGCCCCGTCCGTACGCCCCCAGCCCTGCACGGTGAAGGCGCCGACGGCCACCGCCGACGCCCCGTACAGCACCGCCCGTCGCGGCCGTCGGCCCTCCAGCAGGGGGACGAGGACGGCGACCACCACGGGCGCGCAGCCCACGAAGACGCCGGGCACCGCCGGTTCCGCGGTCCGTTCCGCGGCCAGGACGGCCAGGTTGAACCCGACCATGCCGACCGCGGCGAGCAGCGCCAGCCGGACCCACAGACGGGGCGGGAGCGACCGCAGCTTCGCGGCCGAGCCCCGGCCGGCCAGGGGGACCAGCAGCAGACAGGCCAGCGCGTACCGCAGGAACTGACCGCCCGCGTACGGGTAGTCGCCGAGGACGCTGTTGGCGGTGAAGGAGCCTCCGACGAGGACACAGGCGAGCGCGGCGAGCAGGGCCCCGCGCGTGGTGACGGCGTTCATGGCACCGACGCTAGAAAGGACGGCGGCCCGCCGAGAGGTCCACTTCAGCCCCGCTGTCGGGGACCAATCCGGCCGGGAGGCTCCCCCCTGCCTACTCCTCCTGCTTCTTCCACGGGCCGACGCCCAGCTTCCCCGTCGTCCCGAGGTCGAGTTCGGGGACGACCGTCACCGGGTCCGCGCCGGACTTCGCCCGCACCCGCACGTAGGGCACGTCGACGGGCGTGCCCGCCTCGACCGTGTTGCGCCACACCAGGCCGGCCCAGGCGCCCTCACCCGGCTTCAGCACGAGCGGCAGGGCCGGACCGTCCGCCCCGGTACCGCCGGCGACGGAACCGCCGTCGTGCAGGATCCGCACGCCGTCCACCGGTTCGTGGTCCTCGTCGAGGAGCCGGACGTCGGGATAGCCGTGCAGCGGGTAGGGCCGGGTACCGCAGTTCTCCAGACGCACGGACACCACCCGCAGGCCCATGGCGGCATTGGCCTCGTCCGCGTACACACGGACACCGGAGTCCGGACACGGGCCGCCGGGGGACGGCGCCTCGTCGACCGGGACACTGCGCACCTCGGCGATCCGCACCCGGCTCACCTCCCGCGGGCCCGCCATCGACCCGCTCAGCGCGACCCTGCCCACGGCCGTCCGGCCCGGAGCCACGTCCTCGACGGTCTCCTCGGCGCTGTACAGCACGCGCCCCGACTCGGAGAGGAGGTCGAACGTGACCGTGTAGGTGAAGGGCTCGGCCTCCGCGTGGGTGACCTCGAACAGGACGCAGCCCCCGCTTCCGTCCTCGAACCCGGTGACCCGGACCCCGCCCCGCTCCAGCTCGGTGTCCGTACCGGAGGGCCGCCCCGTGCAGGAGGCACCGGACGCCGTCGACTCGGCGTGCGTGCCGCACGCGGTGACCGACAGGACGCCGACGAGGACGAGGACAAGAGGGAGGGAGCTGCTGCGCATACGAGGAGTTGATCAGTACCGGCCGCGATCGGCTGTGACGGAAGCCATGCTTCCGGTCACCGGTGTGTGACACTTGACGCCGAGGCCGCGAGAGGGGAGTCGCCGTGGACGAGGGGACAGTGCGCACACACGAGGTCCATGGGGACACGGACGCGGCGGCGACCGCGCGTCACGCCCGCTTCGGACGCCTCCCGGAGCCGGTCCGGGTGGAGGACATGGTCGAGGAACACCCGGCCGTCGCGCCGGACCCGGCCCGCAACGCCTACGACCCGGACGAGTGGCTGGTGCGCTACTGCCTGTGAGACCGCCGCCGCGTCCTCGTCCCGGGGAAGGTGCCGACGGCGCGCGTCGGGCGTGGTGCGCGGGACAGGAGCGCCGTACGCCTTTGCCGGTACGGGAGGCGTGCGCGTACCCCTCGGCCGCCGACGGCCCCGACCCGCAGCGGCTCGCCGGCCCGCCGCAAGGTGCGGCAGGCCGACGACAGCACCGTCCTCCTGCTCCGCGCCACCCACGCACCGCCCGTCCGACGACCGGCGGCCGGGCGGCGGTCAGCGGCCGGGCCGCCGGTCGTACGCCGTCAGCAGCAGCGCCACGTCGTCCGGGCGCTCCTCGGTCCGGCGGGCCGTCCTGACCAGCCGGTCGGCGAGCTCCTCGACCGAGTCGGTGCGGCTGCGCGCCAGACAGCGGCGGATCACCTCGATGCCCGTCCCGATGTCACCGCCGGGCGTCTCGACGAGCCCGTCCGTGTACAGCGCGAGAACGCTGCCCGGGGCCAGGGTGAGTTCCGTGACCGGGTAGACGGCCTCGGGCAGCACCCCGAGCAGCACGCCACCGGGCAGGTCCAGGCTCTCGGTGTGCCCGTCGGGGTGGCGCAGCAGGGGCGGCGGATGGCCCGCCCGGACGGCCAGGGCGCGGCCGGTGGCCGGGTCGAGCTCGATGTAGCAGCAGGTGGCGAAGACGTCCGTCTCCAGCTCCACCAGCAGCCGGTTGGTGTGGGTGATGACCTCCTGCGGCGGCCGGCCGCTGGCGGCGAAGGCGTGCACCGCGCTGCGCAGCTGCCCCATGACGGCGGCGGCCCCGACGCTGTGCCCCTCGACGTCACCGATGACCAGCGCCACCCCCCGCCCCGTCCTGATCACGTCGTACCAGTCGCCCCCGATGGCCATGCCCTGGGTGCCCGGCAGATAGCGGCCGGTGGTGAGCAGCCCGTCGATGGCGGGCAGCCGGTGCGGCAGCAGCCCCTCCTGCAGCCCCCGTGCCACGGCGGACTCGGCGTCGTACAGCCGGGCCCGCTCCATCGCCTGCGCGGTCAGCCCGCCCAGCGCGGTCAGCGCGGTGCGCTCCTCGGGGGTGAACCGGTGCGGCGCGTTCCAGCCGAGGATGCAGGAGCCGACCGGCCGGCCGGAGGCGATCAGCGGCAGGAACGCCCAGGCGCTCATCGAGTCCAGGAGGAGCTGGGGGTAGGCGTTGACCAGCGCCTCCGGCGACTCGAAGAAGAGCGGCAGCCGGGTGGTCAGGGCGTGCACACCGGGCAGGTTCGCGGTGAGCGGCACCCCTTCGAAACTCTCGAGGAAATGCTCCGGATAACCGGACTCCCACAGCAGGTGCATCCGGCTGTCCCGGATCGTGTACAGGGCGATCTCCTGCGCGCCGAACGCGGGCAGGAGCTGCTCGGCGACGGCCAGGCAGACGTCCCGGACGGTGGCGGCCTCGGTCAGCACACTGGCCATCTGCACGACGTGGTAGAGGGCTCCCGCGCGGGCCGTCGCGACCACCTCCGGCGTCGCCGCGCTCTCCCCGCCGGGCGGGGCCAGGGGCCGGCCCGGTTCGGCCCCGGCGGGGGCGCTGGTGCGGAAGACACGGCCGGTCAGCCCGTGCACCCCGGGATAGAGCACGAACCCCAGCCAGACGCCGTCCGGGTCCTGCACCAGGTACGACACCGGCTCCTGCGACAGCATCGCGGCCCGGTAGCGGTCCTCGTAGGCCGGATCGCGCAGCCAGGGGAGCACGTCCCACGGGTAGTGGCCGAGCATGTGTTCCAGGTCGCAGCCCAGCAGTTCCTGGCAGCGGCGGTTGGCGTAGATGATCCGGCCGTCCTGGTCCAGGGAGAACACCCCGTCGGGCAGCCGCTCGGCGGCCTCCGCCGCGGTGACCCCGCCGGCCGCGTCGACGAGGGCGCCCACCAGCAGCCGGGCCACTCCCTCCACCCGTACGACGTGCCCCCACAGTTCGACCGGCCGGTAGCGGATCCGCCCGTCGTCCCCGGCCTCCTCCAGCACCCTGAAGTGCCGGCCCCTGATCTGCCCGGTGTCCGCCGCCTCCCGCCGGCCCGCCCGCAGTTCGTACAGGTCGTCGGGGGACACCCGGTCCTCGACCTCCGCCATGGTGCCGCCGAACTCCTCCCGGACGACACCCAGCAGGGACAGCGCGTCGTCGTCCCCGGACCACCGGTCGCCGTCCAGGTCCCACTCGACCATGCCGACCGACACGGCCCCGAGGGAGGGGATGGGCAGCTTCACGCTGACCGGCTGGTCGTCGTAGTCGATGCCGTACGCCACGGCGTCCGCGCCCTCCCGGCCGGGCATCCGGCGGGCGAACCCGGTGAGGCGCTCCTCCATGTCCCGTCCCGCGTCGCGCAGCGCCGCCCGCACCGTCCGCTCGTCCATCGGCTCCCGGGCGGCCGACCGCAGGACGGACAGGACGCCCACGGGTTCGCCGTCGACGTGCACCGGGTGGAAGGCGGAACCGAACGAGTACGGCAGCGCGGCGGTGAACTGCGGGAAGCGCAGCATCATGGCCCGCTCGTCCGGCAGCCACATGCTCTCGCTCCTGCGGTACGCCTCGGACATGGGCAGCGCGCCGCCCACGGGCACCCGCCACCAGGTCCTCAGCAGCGACCGCGGGACGCCGGCCACCACGCACAGCACCAGCGAGCGCCGGTCCCGCGAGCGCAGGTACACCAGCCCGCCGTATCCGCCGATGTCCTGGACCGCCGCCACCACGGGCTCCGCGAGCGCGTCCTCGATCCGGGCCGCCGGATGCGCCGGCCGGAGCTCCTCCGCGCCCGGGCTCTTCCCGGCGCCGCGGCCGGGCACGTCCGCCGGCCGCTCCCCGCGCGGTGCGGCGGCTGCATCATCCATGTCGCGTCCTCCCGGTGCGGACGCACGGGACATCCGTTCGCTCCCCACCAGGATGTGCCATGCCGGACGGTCCGGCGCGGCGGAGCCGCAACCTTTCGGTCATCCCGGTCGTCTCACCCGATACCAGAAGGATGCCGGCCCAGGAGGCGGAAAATGCTTCGAAAGAGAACAATCTGTGCGACTCTCGTGCTCGTGGGCGCCACGCTGACCGCGGCGGCCGTCCCGGCCGCCGCCACCCCGGCGACGGCGAGCCGGGCCGTGGCGTGCCCGACCGGCTGGGGCAGCCTGCCCAAGTCCGACAGCGACAGCACGAGCACGCCGGTGCGGGACATCAGGACCGGACGGCACGCCTGCTACGACCGCATGGTCGTCGATCTGCCCGGCGCCGCCCGCGACGGTCTCGGCTACTCCGTCCAGTACGTCGACCGCCTCCACCAGGACGGATCGGGCCGGCACATCCCCGTCTCCGGCGGCGCCGTCCTCGAGGTGCGGGTGGCCGCGCCCGCGTACGCCCCCGAGACCGGCGAACCCACCTATCCCGCGCGCGCCGGACACTCCCTGCCGGGCGTGGACCTCACCGGGTACCGCACGTTCAGGGACGCGCGGTTCGCCGGCAGCTTCGAGGGCGAGACCCAGATCGGGCTCGGGACGCGGGCGCGGCTGCCGTTCCGGGTGCTGCGGCTCGACGGCCATCTCGTGATCGACGTCGCCCACGGCTGGACCGGCAGTCGCTGAGCGCCCGCCGCCGGGCGGTCACTGCTCCAGGGCGCCCGTCTCGCAGACCCGGCGCGCCACCTCGCGCAGTTTGGTGTTGGTGCGCTGGGACTGGGTGCGCAGGATGTCGAAGGCCTGGTCCTCCGTCACATGGTGGCGGCCCATCAGGATGCCCATCGCCTCGCCGATCAGATGCCGCGTGGCGATGGCGTCCTGCAGCTGGGCGTCGGTCCGGGCGGTGGAGAAGGCGACCGCCGCGTGGGAGGCCAGCAGCCAGCCGGCCGTCTCGCTGTCCTCGGTGAACATCCCCGGCTTGTGGGAGTACATGTTGAGGGCCCCCAGCTCCTCCTCCCGGGTGTACAGCAGGAAACCCATCATGCTGCCCACCCCGAGCTCCCGGCAGCGCGGCACGAAGGACGTCCAGCGTTCGGGGTCCGCGGTGAAGTCGGTGATGCGGAAGACACGTTCGGCCCGGTCGGGCCGGGCCGCGTCGAAACAGGGACCTTCGCGCAGCCTCTCCTGGAGACGGTCGCTCTCGACCACGAGCTGCGAGGTCGGCGCCAGCGAACTCACCCGGTCCCCCCGCAGGACGAGGATCCCGGAGGCGTCGCAGCCGTCGACGAGCTCCACCGCTTTGCGCGAGATCTGCTCCAGGGTCGAGTCGAGGGTGTGCTCGGCCAGGAGATCACGCGCCATGGAAGCCATCTGCTGCGCGAAGTTCCGCCAGTCCACCGTCCGCCTCCCTGGTCGCCGCAGTCAGCACACACCGCCTCTACCCCGCGCCGGCGTACGGCACGCCGGTGAACGGCCCGATCGGGGGCAGACGGCGTACGTGATCTTCGCGGGTCCGCAGGACCCCGGACGCACTCCGTGCCGGCCGACAGAGAGAGGAACCACCACGGTGACCATGTCCCAGCGCCGTACGCGTCCGACACACCGCGGGCGGCGCTTCGACCTGCGGGCGACGGCCGTGTTCTTCGGCCTGCTCGCCACGGCCCTGATCGCCGTCGGCTTCGCGGTGCGCGCGCTGGCCCCCGTCGTGCAGCGGCGCCCGGTGTGGGTCGTCGTCCTGCTGTGCGTGGTCGTCGCGACCCTGCTGGCCCACGGACGCAGACGGCGGCGGCTGTCCGCGGCGAGGATCGCCCGCCGGGCGGGCGAGGCCCTGGAACAGGCCACGACGACGGCGCTCGACGCCCTGGACGCACCGGCACCGGCGCCGGTACCGGTACCAGTACCGGCCCGCACGTACGACGACGGCGTCCCGGCCCCCGAGGAGACGTACGACTACGACGTCCTGGACCCCGATGAGTTCGAGGCGGCGATAGCCGACCTGTGCGTGCGGGACGGCTGCGCGCGGGTGGAGGTCGTCGGGGGAGCGGGGGACCTGGGTGCCGACGTGACGGCCCTGACCCCCGACGGCCGCCGCCTCGTCGTCCAGTGCAAACGCTACGGCGACGACAACAAGGTGGGCTCGCAGGACCTCCAGCGCTTCGGCGGCACCTGCTTCACCGTCCACGAGGCGGACGTCGCCCTCGTCGTCACCACCAGCGACTTCACCGCGCCGGCCGTCGAGTACGCCGAGCAGTGCGGCATCGTGTGCGTGAACCGCGACGCCCTGCTCGCCTGGAGCGGCGGACGGACGCCGAAACCCTGGGCGGCGGGCGCGTACGAGGCGTAGGCCCGGTTGTCAGTGCCGAGTGCCATCCTGCCGGTATGGACGAACTGGAGTTCATGCGCGGCAGGGTCTACGGGGCGGACCACGACGATCCGGGCCCGCGCGACGGGAGGTCGTACGTGGAGCTGGCCGGGGGCCCGCTGGACGGTCTGCTGCTGGACGTCACCGGCCGCAGCGAGACGGAACTGAGGCACGGCGTCGGCCTGCCCACCGAGATGGGCCGCTACGGCGCGGGCGGTCGCGCGGTGTACGCGCCCCGCGACACCGGTGCCCGGGTGTACGACTGGAGGGGCGACGTTCCCTAGCCGCCCGGCCGGGTACCCGGGGCGTCGTGGACGCGAGGAGGCGGAGCGACCCATGGGACTGCTGACGGAAGGCGGCTCGGTGCTGCGCGACCGGATCGGTCACGCGATCTTCTCCCGGGTCGCCGGACCGGACGGCCCGGACAACCGCGCACGCATCCACGGCACGCCCGGCCCGCGCTGGTTCGGCCCCGACCGGCCGGTCAGAAGGGTGCACGGGGACGCGTCGATGTTCATCGGCGGACTGTCGGCCCTGCTGCTGCAGTCGCTCCACCCGCTGGCCATGGCCGCCGTCGCCGGGCACTCCGGGTTCCGCGGCGACCCCTGGGGGCGCCTCCAGCGGACCAGCACCTTCCTCGCCGTCACCACGTACGGCACCGCCGACAGCGCCCAGCGGGCCGTCGACCGGGTGCGGGCGGTCCACGAGACGGTGCGCGGCACCACCGCCGACGGCGAGGAGTACCGGGCGTCCGACCCCCGCCTGCTGTGCTGGGTGCACATCGCCGAGGTCGACATGTTCCTGCGCGCCCACCAGCGCTACGGCGCCCGTCCCCTGGACGAGGAGGGCTGCGACGCGTACGTCGCCGACATGGCGCGGATCGCCACCGCGCTCGGCGTGCCCGACCCGCCGGCCGACCGCGCCGGACTCGCCGAGCGGCTGGCCGCCTACCGCGGCGAGCTGCGCGCCACCCCCGAGGCCCGCAGCACCGCCCGCTTCCTGCTGCTCCACCCGCCCGTCCCCCTGCCGGCCAGACTGCCGTACGCCGCCCTCGCCGCCAACGCGGTCTCCCTGCTCCCCGTCTGGGCCTCCCGCGCCCTCCGCCTCCCCCGCATCCCCCCGGCCGAGAGCATCTGCGTACACCCCCTGGGCACCGCCCTCACCACAACCATCCGCTGGGCCCTGGCCCCCACCCGAGACACGACGCCCTGACCCCGGCCAGCGGCTGCCGTCCCCGCCGTCCCCGCCGTTCCCGCGGGCAGTCGTGCCGCTGGGGCGGCACGGGTGGGCGCGACGGCACCCCGTAAACGCCGGGTTGCGCAGACACCCCCCGGCCCACACCAAAGCGGGGCACCCACGAGGCGCCGGGCAGCGCAACCCCGCCCCGGCCCACGCCAACACGGGGCACCCCACAAGCACCGGCCACATCGTCGGTTGACCCCGCCCAGAAGGGGCACCCAGTGCTGACCGGCATCACTCACGGACACGGGAGGTCGAAGTGGCGGTCCGCCATCGTCTGATCAGCACGAGCCCGCAGTCCGTCTGGACCGTCCTGGAGGACGGCACCCGGTACGCGGAATGGGTCGTGGGGACCTCCTCGTCGAAACCGGTGCGCGGCCACTGGCCACAGCTCGGCTCGGCGATCGGCTTCGAGGTCCGCCTCGGCCCCCTGAGCCTGACCAACGAGACCGTGGTGCGGCGCTGTGTGCCCGGCGAGGCGCTGGAACTCGAGGCCAAGGCCGGCCCCCTCGGCACCGCCCGCATCGCCATCGAACTGCGCCCCTGGGGCGACCACTGCCTGGTCATCGTGGACGAACACCCCCTGCGGGGCGCGGGCGGCACGGTGCACAACGTGGCCGTGGAGGCCCTGATCCAGATCCGTCACCGCGCCATGCTCGCCAGACTGGCGAGGATCTGCGAGACCGACGCGGCCGAGGCCGAGCGGCACCGCCCCCTCGGCCAGGTGGTGTCACCGGCCCCCGACGAGGGAGGAGCCCGTGCCTGACGCCGTGGTGATCGGGGCCGGCCCCAACGGCCTGGTCGCGGCCAACCTGCTCACCGACGCCGGCTGGAGCGTCGAGGTGCTGGAGGAACAGCCGGAGCCCGGCGGAGCCGTACGCCACGACCAGGGCGTGGAGCACGGCTTCGTCAACGACCTCTGCAGCTCCTTCTACCCGCTCGCCGCCGCCTCCCCGGTCGTCTCCGGGCTGCGCCTGGAGGAGCACGGGCTGCGCTGGAGCCACGCCCCGCACGTCGTCGCGCATCCCCTGAGCGACGGCCGGTGCGCGGTTCTCGACCGTCGTGTCGACGTCACCGCCGACTCGCTGGAGGCCTTCGCACCGGGGGACGGGGCCGCCTGGCACCGCCTGCACGACATGTGGGAGCGTCTCCGGCCGGATCTCCTGGACGCCTTGTTCACTCCCTTCCCGCCTGTCCGTTCCGGGGTCCGCCTGGCCGTCCGGCTGCGCGGCACGGGCGGGCTGCGCATGGCGCGCACCCTGGTCCTGCCGGTGCGCCGGCTGGGGGAGGAGGAGTTCCGCGGCGAGGGCGGAGGGCTGCTGCTGGCCGGGAACGCGCTCCACGCCGACCTGGCACCGGAGGCCGCGGGCAGCGGCGGCTTCGGCTGGCTGATGTCGATGCTCGGACAGACCTACGGCTTCCCCGTGCCGGCCGGCGGCGCCGGAGCCCTCACCGAGGCCCTGGTACGCAGGCTGGAGTCGCGCGGCGGGGTGCTGCGCTGCGGCAGGCGCGTCGAGCGGATCCTCGTACGCGACGGCCGGGCGACGGGGGTGCGCACGGCCGACGGCGAGACGTTCGCGGCCGGCCGCGCCGTCCTCGCGGACGTGGCCGTGCCCGCCCTGTACCGCGAACTCCTCGGCCCCGAGGACGTTCCCGCCCAGATGCTGGACGACCTGCGGCGCTTCCAGTGGGACTTCGCCACCTTCAAGGTCGACTGGGCGCTGGACGGCCCGGTGCCCTGGAGCTGCGAGCAGGCCGCGGGCGCCGGCACCGTCCACCTCGCGGACGGCATCGACGAACTCACCCGCTTCGCCGCCCAGCTCGCCACCGGCAGCGTCCCCGACCGCCCCTTCTGCCTGTTCGGCCAGATGACGACCTCCGACCCGTCCCGCTCCCCACGGGGCACCGAGTCCGCGTGGGCCTACACCCATGTGCCCCACGACGTCACCGGCGACGCGGGCGGGGACGCGCTCACCGGGGCCTGGGACAGCAAGGAGCAGGAGCTCATGGCCGACCGTGTGGAGCGCCAGGTGGAACGCTTCGCGCCCGGTTTCCGGTCCACGATCAGGGCCCGGCGCGTCCTCGCCCCGCCCACCCTCCAGTCCCTCGACCGGAACCTGTACGGCGGCGCCATCAACGGCGGCACCACCGCCATGCACCAGCAGCTCTTCTTCCGCCCGGCCCCCGGCACCGGACGCCCCGAAACGCCCGTCAAGGGCCTGTACCTGGCGTCCGCCGGCGCCCACCCGGGCGGCGGCGTGCACGGCGCGCCGGGCGCCAACGCCGCCCGCGCCGCGCTGCGCCGGCCCCTCGCGCCGGGACTGGCCGGAGTGCAGCGGCTGCTGGCCCGCCGCGACCGCACCGGCCGCCGGCAACCCGCCGCGGGCGGCAGCGGCGGTGCATGACCGGTGCGTACGACCCCATCGAACACGACCGACGGAGGAGGGACGATGACCCGACACGACGACGGCCCCGACCTCGCCCACCGGCGCCCCGAAGACGTGAGCGACGAGACGGTGGAGGCGCTCGGCTCGCTGTCGAAGGCACTGGAGACGACCGAGCGGGCCCGGGGCCACCTCTACAGCTTCCACCAGCTCACCGGCACCGCCGACCTCGAACTCGACCGGGCGGTCGAACTACTGCACAAGGCCGGGCACCCGGACTGGGCGGAGACGGTGCGCACCCAGGTGCTGGGCCGCAACGTGATCCCCGGGCACTGGACGTTCCAGATCGTCGAGGCCTACGACGCCACGTACTACCGCCCGTTCAGGGAGATCGAACAGGCCGCCGTCGAGGAACTGGCCGAGGGCCGGGACCACCTCTACGAGGCCGAGATGAAGGAGGCCCGCCGGACCGCCGGCCACCCCGACCACACCGCCCGCCCCGACACCGGCCCGCCGCCCGGCGAAGGGGGCGACCGGTGAACGGCGGCCCGCTGCGTGACCGTACCGTCGTGGTCACGGGCGCCGCACGCGGGATCGGCGCGGCCCTGGCCCGGGACCTGGCCCGGCGCGGTGCCCGGATCGCACTGCTCGGCCACGAGCGGGCCGGGCTGGAAGCGGTGGCGGAGAGCCTGCCCACGCGGGCATGGGTGTGCGAGCTCGACATCACCGACGAGGCCGCGCTGGAGCGGGCCGCCGAACAGGTCAGGACACACCTCGGCACCCCCTCCGCCGTCGTGGCCAACGCCGGTGTCGCGGAGGGCGGCCCGTTCGTCACCTCGGACCCGGCCCTGTGGCGCCGCGTGATCGACGTCAACCTCACCGGCAGCGCGGCCACCGCCCGTGCCTTCCTGCCGGACCTGCTGGCGACGAAGGGCTACCACCTCCAGGTCGCCTCGCTGGCCTCGATCGGCGCCGCCCCGATGATGAGCGCCTACTGCGCCTCCAAGGCGGGCGTGGAGGCCTTCGCCCACTCCCTGCGCGCCGAGGTGGCGCACCACGGTGTCGCCGTCGGCATCGGCTACCTGAACTGGACCGACACCGACATGATCCGCGACGCGGACCGCCATCCCGTGCTGCGGGAGCTGCGCGGCCACATGCCGCCGCCGGCCCGGCGCCTGTACCCGGCGGACCAGGTGGCCGCCCGGCTCGGTGCTGCGGTGGAACACCGCAGCACAGCCGTCTACGTGCCCCGTTGGCTGCGTCTGGCACAGGCGGCGCGTGCCGCGCTGCCCCCCGTGGTGCTGCGGGTGGCCCGTCATGAACTGGCCCGGCTGGAGGCCGAGGACCCCCTGCGGCACACCGGGCTCCTCGGCGCCGGAGGCGAGGCCGACCGGACCGCGGACCGAACCCGCCCGTGACCCGGCCGGACCTGTCGAGCCGGCCGGTCAGCCCGGGAAACGCCCCGTGGAACGCAACGACCAGCGCCGCTCCGCGTAGGCCAGGTCGTCGCGCCACAGCCGCCCGGCGGCGGCCCGTACGAGCGGCCGCAGCAGCGGTGCCGCACCGCGCGCCAGGGCGAACCCCGGCCGGCCGGACGCCGCCACCACCGCCTCGACGACCGCCGTACGGGGCCGCCCCCGGTCGTCGGGCCCCAGGGGGGTGGCGTGCGACTCGACCACGGACCCCGTCCCCTCGCCCTCGGTGATGCGCATGACGACCGTGCGCGGTCCGGGAGCGGTGAACACCGCCCGCACCGGGACCACCAGCCGCCCCGCCACCTTGAAGGACACGTCCACGGTGAAGCCGTCCCCGGTGGAGCCCTCCCCGCCCCCGTCCGGGCCGTCCGGTGCGCCGGCCACGGTGAGGTCGACGAACGAGTAGGGGTGGAACCAGGCCCCGTGCCAGGGGTCCAGACGGTTGGCCACCACGTCCTCGGGCTCACAGACGCCCACGCCGGTGTACACCGCCGTCAGGGCGCGCGCCGGGTCCGGCCGTCGCGGCACCACCGGCGCCCGAAGCGGCGCCTCGCCGCCCACCGCGTCCAGCCGGACCCACAGCAGGACGCCGTCGTCGTATGCCGGGAACGGCTCCCAGCCCGCGAAGGACCCGCCGTCCAGGGCGAGTCCGTGCCAGTGGCACACCAGCGTGCCGCAGCGCACCGGACTGTCCCGCAGCGGAGCGCCCAGATGCGGGCAGATCCCGGGCCCGGCGACCGGACGGCCGGACGCGTCCCGCCACAGCACCACCTCCTGCCCCGCCACGGTCCGTGCCAGCGGACGGTCACCGCCCACGTCGCGGGAGGCGCCGACGACGTACCAGTTGCCGGACGGACGCGCCTGCGCCCGCTTCAGCGCCCCGGCGATGACGGCGGGCCGGGCCTCGCGCCAGGTGGGACGCTGCCGCTCCCACGGCACCGGGCGCCGCCGCAGGGACAGCGGCAGGCGCCGGCGCTCCCTCCCGGATCCGGTGCTCATACGGCCTCCCCGGGAACCGGCGGGCACGGGGTGAGCGGACGGACGTACGGGCGCCGGGCGCCGCCACGGGCCCGCAGCCGGGCGGCGGCCACCCGGGCGAGCCCGTCGGCGGCCACCACGGCACGGCGCCGGCGCGGCACCACCGCCCGCCGGTGCAGCACCGACCAGCCGTCCCGCGCCACCGCCTCCAGGATCCCCCCGTACAGCACGAACGCCGCGCGGATGCACGGCCGGGACACCGATTCCAGCATCGCGAGCCCCGGTGCCGCCTCCCGGTACACGCCCCGCGTCAGCGCCTCGAACTCCTTCAGCGCGGCAGTGACGCGCCGGTCGCGGCGGCCGGTGTCCCGGCACCACCGCAGCAGCGTCCGGTGGGCGCCGTGCGCGGCGAGCAGGTCCGCGGGCAGGTACACCCGCCCCCGGTCGAGGTCCTCGCCCACGTCCCGCAGGAAGTTGGTCAGCTGGAAGGCGACCCCGAGGGCCGCGGCGTGCGGCGCGGCCGCCTCGCGCGGGGCGACCGTGCCGAGAACGGGCAGCATCTGCAGCCCGATGACCGCCGCCGAGCCGTGCGTGTACCGGCGCAGGGCCGCGTAGTCGGCGTACTCGGTGACCACCAGGTCGGAGCGCATGGCGGCCATGAAGTCGGCGAAGTGCCCGTGGCCGATGCCGTACCGGCGTGCCGTGTCGGCGACCGCCCGCACCACCGGTTCGGTGCTGTTCCCGTCCCGCAGCCCCTTGTCCAGTTCCCGCTGGAGCGCGGAGAGTTCGGCGTCCCGGCGCTCGGGGCCCGCCCCCGTGCCGAGCGCGTCGACGATGTCGTCGGCCCAGCGGGCGAAGCCGTACAGGGCGTGCACGGCGGGGCGCCGCTCCACCGGCAGCAGCCGGGTGGCGAGGAAGTACGTCCTGCCGTGCCGGGCGTTGAGCGCGCGGCAGTGGCGGTAGGCCTCGCGCAGCGCCGGATCGGTGACGCCGGCCGCGTCGAGTTCACGGTCGGTCATACGGAGGCCTCCTGCGTGGGGGTGAGAGGGCGACGCGGCGGTCGCGGGCCGCCGGTGATCCGTGCCGCGGCCAGCTTCCCGGACAGCAGCACGGTCGGCACGCCGACACCGGGGGTGGTGCCGCAGCCGGCCAGCACGGCGTTCTCGGTGCCGCGGACCAGGTTGCGGGGCCGGAACGGGCCCGTCTGGGCGAAGGTGTGGGCCGTGGCGAACGGCGTACCGGCCGCGTGCCCCTGCGCGTGCCAGTCGGCGGGCGTCACCACGCACTCCGCCTCGACGGCGGCCCCGAGCCCGGCCAGCCCCCGCCGCTCCAGCTCCCGCAGCAGCGCGTCCCGGTAACCCGGCGCCAGGTCCGTCCAGGCGGCGGGGCCCGGCCCGATGTCGGTGTTGGGGCACGGAGCGAGGACGTAGTGCAGATGGCGTCCCGGCGGGGCGAGGGACGGGTCGGACGCGGTGGGCCGGGTGATGAGCAGCGACGGGTCGCTCATCAGCCGGCCGGTGCGGGTGAGCTCGTCGAAGGTGGTGCGCCAGGCGGCGCCGAAGGAGAGGGTGTGGTGCGCCAGTTGCGGCCAGGTCCGGTCGGTGCCGAGGTGCAGCACGACCGCGGAGGGGGAGTGCCGCAGCCGTACGGGGCGCCGTGGCGCGCGGCCGAGGAGCCCGTAGGCGACGGGCAGGTCGGGGGTGAGGACGACCGCGTCGCAGGGGATGCGGCCCTGGTCGGTGACGACGGCGGTGATCCGTCCCCCGGAGCGTTCCAGCCGGGTCACCCGGTGGCCGAACCGCAGGTCGGCGCCCGCGTCGGCGGCGGCGTCCGCCATGGCGCGCGGCAGCGCGTGCATCCCGCCACGCGGGAAGTACACACCGGCGACGGTGTCCATGTAGGCGATGACCGCGTACGCGGCCAGCGCCCGGGCCGGCGGGACGCCCGCGTACAGGGCCTGGAAGGAGAAGACCCGGCGCAGCCGCTCGTCCCGCAGGAACCGCCCGATCCGCGCGTCCAGCCGCCCGAACCCGCCGAGCGCCGCCAGCCGTACGAGGTCGGCGCCCAGCAGGCCGAGCGGCGAGTCGAAGTTGGTGTCGATGAAGCGGCGCGTCTGGACGCGGTGCAGCCGTTCCAGCCAGCCGCGCAGCCGCAGATAGCCCGCGGCCTCACGGGCACCGGCGAACCGTTCGACCTCCGCCGCCATCGCCTCGGCCCCGGTGTGCACGTCGAGGCTGCTGCCGTCGGCGAAGCGGGCCCGGTACGCCGGGTGCAGCGGAACCAGCTCCACACGCCTGCGCAGACCGTCGCCGACGGCGGCGAACGGCTCGTCGGCCAGATCGGGCATGGTCAGCACGGTGGGCCCGGTGTCGATCCGGTACCCGTCGAGCATCATCCGCCCGGCCCGGCCCCCGGGCAGCGCGTCCCGCTCGACGACGGTGACCCGCCGACCCGCGCCCAGCAGGTGCAGCGCCGCCGACAGCCCGGCCAGTCCGGCCCCCACCACGACGACATGGTCCGTACGTCCCGTCACGGTGCGGATCACCGGCCGGCCTCCCCGCCGCCGGCCGCCCGCGCGGGTCCCGGCCGGGTGCCGCAGGAGTGCGCGTCCCGCGGCGGCCCCTCACCCGCCGCGGAGGCCAGCAGCAGCCGCAGCCGCTCCCCGCCGTGCGGATCGAGGAGGGCACCGTCGACGTGCCGCAGCCCCCGGGCCACCAGCCGGCCGATCATCGCCTCGACCGTGCTCCGTGCCCCGGTGCCCGTCAGTACCTCCCGCACCTCCTCCAGACCCTCCTCGGTGAGCGCGCCGTGGCCGAGCGAGCGGTCCAGCACGTCCAGGGTCCGGCGGTCGCCGGCCGCCTCGGCCCGCGCGTGGGCGACGGCCACCAGGCAGGTCGGCTTCCCCTCGCCGATGTCCCCGCCCGTCGGCTTGCCGGTGCGCCGCGGATCACCGAAGACGTCGTCGAGATCGTCGCGGAGCTGGAACGCCGTGCCCACACAGCGCCCGGCCGCGCACAGGGCCGCCGCGGTGCCCTCGTCCGCACCCGCGAGCGCGGCACCGAGGGCGATCGGCCGTTCGACCGAGTACAGGGCGCTCTTGACACGGGCGGTGCGCAGCGCGCGCGGCAGCGACCGCGATCCCGTCGCCTGGCCGTGCAGGTCCAGGTACTGGCCGGCCACCATCTCCGTACGCATGTCGCTCCAGAGCCGGCGCACCGCCCGCCCGCCGTCCCCTTCGAGCGGCGTCTCGGCCAGGAGGTCGTCGGCCCATACGAGCGCCAGGTCGCCGGCGAGGATCGCGGTCCCGTCGCCGAGGCGCCCGGCCCGCCCCGCCGGTGCCGCGTCCGCGTACTGGGCGGCGACGTCGACATGGAGCGTGGGCCGCGCACGGCGCAGCGCGGAACCGTCCATCACGTCGTCGTGGACCAGCGCACAGGTCTGCAGGAGTTCGAGCGCCGCACCGACCCGCAGGGCCGCCCCGACCGTGGCGGCGCCCTCGCCACCACAGGCGCGCAGCGCCCACCACAGGAAACGCGAACGGGTGCGCTTGCCGCCCGTACGGGTGAAGTCCGCGACCCGTCCGGCCACATCACCGCCGAACAGGGGGTCCACGTCGCGCGCGCGGGCCACCCGGTCGGCCAGCACGTGGTCGAGCACACGGCCGACCGCGCCGGACACGTCCCGGTCCACGGCGGACGCGTCCTCGGTCCCCGGCGGCGCCGGGGTGTGCTCCGTGCCGTACGGCGCGTCGCCGGGCGGGCCGGGTGCCGACACCGGCACCCGGCCCCCGACGAGCCGCGGTCCCGCCGGGTCGTGATCCTGCGCCTGTCTGCGGCCCATCCCGGTTCCTCTCGTCCTGAACGCCGATCGTTGCGTGCCCGGTGTCTTTCCGCCCGCGCACCGCGTGCGGATGCGGTACGAACGGAACGGGCCGACGAACTGCCGCCGCATGCCTTCCCCCTGTGCGCCCTGCCTCACCGGCAGCGGTTCGTCACACCTTCGAGTGACCCGCATCCGATCGGGCACACAGGCAGGAATGCTGGACACGGATGCCGAGGAGCGGGAGGAGCGTGCCGTCGTGCTGGACGCCGACGTGGCGATCGTCGGGGCGGGAGCCGCCGGACTGTCCCTGGCCCACCGCCTGTCGCGGACCGTGCCGGGGACCCGGGCACCGTCGGTCGTCCTGCTGGACGCCCCGCCCGGCCCGCTGCGCCCCCCGCGCCGCACCTGGTGCTTCTGGGAAGCGGGCGCGGGCCGTTTCGACGCCGCCGTCACGGCGACCTGGCGGCACCTGCGGGTGCGTCCCCCTTCCGGCCGGGCGGCCGAGGGGGACATCGCGCCGCTGCGCTACAAGATGATCCGGTCCGACGACTTCGAGCACCTGGTCGGCCACGACCTGGCCGGCAGCCCGGTCGTCCGCCGGCTGGGGGCGGCCGTCGAGACCGTGGAGGACGTGCCCGGGGGAGCCCTGGTCCGGCTGCGGGACACCGACGGCCGGGCCCGCTCCCTGCGGGTCCGCTGGGTGTTCGACTCACGTCCCCCGGGCAGCCTGCCGGCCGCCCGCACCACCCTGCTGCAGCACTTCCACGGCTGGTTCGTCCGCACCGCCCGCCCGGTCTTCGACCCCGGGACCGCCGACCTGATGGACTTCCGCACCCCCCAGCCCGCCGGCGGACTGTCCTTCGGCTACGTCCTGCCCGTCGGCCGCCGCGAGGCACTGGTGGAGTACACCGAGTTCTCCCGGCGCCCCCTCACCGCCGACGGCTACGAGTCGGCGGTACGGCAGTACACCGAGGACGTGCTCCGGCTGGGGGAACTGCGGATCCTGTCCACCGAGACGGGCCTCATCCCGATGACCGACGCCCCGATCCCCCGCCGGGTCGGTGCCTCCGTCTTCCGCATCGGTGCCGCGGGCGGCGCCACCCGCCCCTCGACCGGCTACACCTTCGCCGGGATCCAACGGCAGACGAGGGCGGTCGCCGCCGCCCTCCGCCAGGGCCGCGTCCCGGTGCCGCCCCCCGCCCATTCGGCCCGCTCCCGGGCCATGGACGCCGTCCTGCTGCGCGCCCTGGACAGCGGCCGGGCCGACGGACCCGCGCTGTTCTCCCGCCTCTTCACCCGCGTGCCCATGCGGCGCCTGCTGCGCTTCCTGGACGGCCGCACCCGGCTCCACGAGGACCTCGCCGTCGGCCTGCACGCCCCCATCGGCCCCATGCTCCGCTCGGCACTGGAACTGCCCGCCCTGCCCCGCCGACCGTTCGACGGCCCCTGATCCGGGTCGCCCGCCCGCCCCTTCTGCACCGGGAGACCGCATGACCCTGCTGCGCGACGAGAACCTCGCCGCCGCCTTCGACCACGCCGCCCGCGGCTACGACACCCTGGTGGCCGCCAACCCCGGCTACCACGCCCACCTCCGCCGCTCGGCACGCCGCCTGGGGCTGCCGCGGCGGGGCGAGGGACTGCGCGTCCTGGACCTCGGCTGCGGCACCGGCGCGTCGACCGCCGCGCTCTCCACGGTGCTGCCGGGCGCGCGGATCGTGGCCGTGGACGCCTCCGCCGGCATGCTCGAACGGGCCGCCGCCAAGAGCTGGCCGGACGGGGTGACCTTCGTACGGGCACCGGCGGAAGGGCTGGCGGAGGCCGGGGTGGAGGGCCCCTTCGACGCGGTGTTCGCGGCCTACCTCCTGCGCAACGTCGCCGACCCGGACACCGTGCTCACCACCGTGCGCGGACTGCTGGCCCCCGGCGGGAGACTGGGCGTGCACGAGTACACGCTCGGCGGACGCCGTGCGGACCGCGTGGTGTGGACCCTGGTGTGCCGCGGCGTCGTCCAGCCGGCGGCCACCGTGCTCGGGGACGCCGAGCTCTACCGCCACCTGTGGCGCAGCGTCGTGGAGTTCGACACCGCCGGCCGTTTCACCGGCCGGCTGCGCGCGGCCGGCTTCGAAGCGGTGCGCGCCCTGCCCCTGCCGGGATGGCAGACGGGCATCACCCACACCTTCGTCGGCCGACGGCCCCGCACGGAGAGCGAGGACGAGGGATGACCCCCTCCCGCCGCCCGGACGCCACCCGGCACGGCCGGGACCGTCGCGCCCGGGTGCTCGCGGCCCCGCCCGGGAGGCGCCGGATCGAGGGCGCCCGCCCGACCACCGCCGTCGTCGGCGGCGGCATCGCCGGCCTGGCCGCGGCGACCGCGCTGGCCGAGCGCGGCGTGGCCGTGACGCTCTACGAACGCGAACCCTTCCTGGGCGGACGGGTCGGCGGCTGGCCGACCGGCCTGGCGGACGGCACCCCGGCGACCATGAGCCGGGGCTTCCACGCCTTCTTCCGCCAGTACTACAACCTGCGCGGTCTGCTGCGCCGTACCGACCCCGGCCTGGAACGGCTCACCGGCCTGCCGGACTACCCGCTGCGGCACGGCGACGGACTGCGGGACGGCTTCCGCCACGTCCCGCGCACCCCGCCGTGGAGCGCGCTCGGCTTCGTCGCCCTCAGTCCGTCCTTCCGCGTGCGCGACCTGCGCCGCATGAAACCGCTCGCGGCCCTCCCGCTGCTCGACGTGCGCGTGCCCGAGGTGTACGCACGCCTGGACGGCGTCAGCGCCCACGACTTCCTCGACGCCGTGCGCTTCCCGCGCAGCGCCCGCCACCTGGCCTTCGAGGTGTTCTCCCGCAGCTTCTTCGCCGACCCCCGGCAGCTGTCGGCCGCCGAGATGGTCCTGATGTTCCACATCTACTTCCTGGGTTCCGCCGAAGGGCTGCTGTTCGACGTGCCCGACGCGCCCTTCCCCGCCGCCCTGTGGGAGCCCCTGGCCGGCTACCTGCGCCGGCACGGCGCCCGGATCCGCACCGCCACGGCCGTCGAACACATCGCCCCCACCGGGGACGGCGGCTACGAGGTCGCCACCACCGGGGAGGAGAGCCGTCACGAGACCGTCGTCCTCGCCCTCGACGCCGCGGGACTGCGCGCTCTGGTCGCCCGCTCCGGCCGGCTCGGCGACGGCCCGTGGCGGGAACGGATCGCACGCCTGCGCAACGCCCCGCCGTTCCTGGTCACCCGCCTGTGGCTGGACCGGCCCGTCGCACCCGACCGGCCCGCGTTCCTGGGCACGAGCGGATACGCGGGCCTCGACAACATCAGCGTGCTGGAACGCTACGAGGACGAAGCGGCCCGCTGGGCCTCCCGCACCGGGGGCTCCGTGGTCGAACTCCACGCGTACGCGCTGCCCCCGGACGCGTCCCGGGACGTCGAGCGGAAGCGGCTGATCGGACAACTGCACCGCGTCTACCCGGAGACACGGGCCGCCACGATCGTCGACGCCCGGCACGAGTGGCGGACCGACTGCCCCCTGTTCCCCGTGGGCGGCTACGCCGACCGGCCGACGGTACGCACCCCGGAGCCCGGCGTGACGATGGCCGGCGACCTGGTCCGCACCGGCCTGCCCGTCGCGCTGATGGAACGCGCGGCGACGACCGGGTTCCTCGCCGCCAACGCCCTGCTGGAACGCTGGGGAGTGCGCGGACAGACCCTGTGGACGGTGCCCGACCGGGGACGCGGCGCCCTGCTGCGCTCCCTGGCCCGACTGGGGCGGCCGGCGGGCTGACGGAGACCGGCGGCCGGGGTCGGCCGCCGGACCCGGACCGCTCGGCTCCCGCCCCCGCCGCGGTGAGGTGGCCGGGGACGTCGGTCCGGTGAAGGAGGCGTTCGAGGCAGGGCGGCCGATGGTCCGGGTGCAGGACGGCGTGGGCGGCACCGCTGTGACGGCGGACCATGAGCGGCGCGGCCGGGCCCGCCGGATCGGTGCCCGCCAGACCGCGGAAGTCCGGCCGCACGGCACACGGCGGGGCCGGCCCGGTCAGGTGCGCCACCACGACGGCGATCAGCTCCGCACCGCGGGCGTCGTCGGGTTCACCACCGACGCGCACGGTCGGCGTCACGGCCTCCGGGGCCGCTTCGGCGCGGGCACCGGTGTGGTGCGGCGCGCTTCATACGGTGGTGGGGGGGCGGCCGGGCCGGGCCGGCCCACACCCCGCGCGACGGCAGCACCCCCCCCCCGCACGGCCGCCACCGCCGGCCGGCGTTTACCGGGA
>NZ_JBHWHX010000036.1:0-33457 GCF_042732315.1 Streptomyces sp. NPDC059787 | reverse complement strand
GGCTCTGCGCGTCGGGGGCGGCGGCGTGGTGGTCGGGGTGTGGGTTGGGGGGGCGCTGTCTCGGGTCGTCTCGGGCTGGGTGGCCGCACCCCACACCACCGCTCAGAGCGGCCGCGCCCTCGCGGACGAAGCGCAGGCCTCGGGGGAAGTCGTGCAGCTGCTCCGCGAGGATGTCCAGTCCCGTCACCAGGGAGTGCACCGGGACACGCCGTGCGGCGAGCACCTCGGAGGTCCATTCCAGGAATCCGGTGAACACCTCCGCGTCGTCCATGTACAGGGCGGTGGCCAGGAAGTCGAGGATGTGGACCAGGTCCTCCGCGGTCCGCTCCCGTTGCGCGGCGTCGTATCCGCGCATGGCCGGGAAACGGCTCTCCAGGTCCGTCAGCACCTGTTTGACCAGGTGGCTGCGGGACCGGACCACCAGCGTGTACTCCTGGTCCGCCAGGTGCGGCAGGTCGTCGACCGCCTGCCGGACCGCCGTGGGGCGCGGCAGGCCGGCCTCCAGCGCGGCGGCCGCGCCGCGGGCGTCCGGGGCCCATCCGTCGGCGCCCAGGGCCCGCGCGAACCGGCCGTCCGCCCCGAAGGCCCTGCCCCCGGCGAGCACGGGCACCCCGACGGCCTGACAGGCGGTGATGGCCGCGTGCGCGGCCGGCAGATGGGTGGGGACCGATCCGGAGAGCAGGACGGCGTCGGAGTCGGTGTGGTGCTGGTGGGCGACGAGGTGGGGCGTGGGCGTCTGGGCGCCCAGGTAGTCCACCTGCCAGCCCCGCAGCCGCAGGACCTCGGCGACGAGCCGGGCCGGGAAGGCGTGCCACTCGCCGTCGACGCACGTGACCGTCACCCGCCCGCGGTGCGGGGGAACGGGCCTGCCCGCCGCCGGACGGTGGACGAGGACGGTGATCACGCGCTCGTTGATGGCCGTGGCGGCGTGTTCCTGGGCGACGGTGATGCGGTCGGCGGCCCATTCGGCGCCGATCCTCTCCTGCACCGCCGCGACGACGTCGAGCAGCAGGGCCTCCTCCTCCCACCCCGCGTCGAGACCGGCACGTACCACGTCGACGGCGTCGTACTCGCTGCCCCCGAGCACGGCCTGCCAGAGCCCGTCGCGCAGAACGGCGGCCGGCAAGCGGGTCCCGCTCACGTGTTCCTCCCCGAGTCCGAACGCGAGTCCGGGCCGGCGGACGGTGCCGTGCGCGGTGCGCTGATGGCGACGGTGGCCATGTCGTCGTGACCGCCGCCGCCCAGCCACTGGGCGGCCAGCATCTGCACCCGCTCCACGATCGCCTCCCCCGGCATACCGGCGCACTCCACCAGCGCCTGCCGCAGACGGTGTTCCCCGAACAGTTCGTCGCCCAGCGGCCCGCCGCGGGCCTCGGTGATGCCGTCGGTGTAGAGCAGGCACGTCTCCCCGGGCGCGAGCACCTCCTCGGCCGTGCGCACCGTGACGGAGGGGAGCGCTCCGACGAGGGTGCCGTGGGTGGCGGCCTCCTCGACGCGGCCGTCGGCGCGGACGATGAGCGGGGGCATGTGCCCGGCGCTGGTCAGCCTCAGACGTACCCGGTGGTCCTCGCGTCTGACGGAAGCCAGCACCATGGTGGCGAAGCGGGTGTGGTGCGAGGTGAGCAGGGCCCCGTTGAGCAGGGTGAGGACCTGCTGGTGGTCGGAGGCCAGGGGCAGCAGCGCGTGCAGCGTGTTGCGTATCTTCCCGGTCAGGACCGCCGCGTCCAGCCCCTTGCCGGCCACGTCGCCCAGCACGACGAACGTCTCCTGCGAGGCGTCGGCCCCGGGATGGACGTCGTAGAAGTCACCACCGATCCGCTCGTGGTCGCTGGCGGCGCGGTAGCGCCCCGCGTAGTCCACCCCGTGCAGGCTCTCCAGGGCCGGCGGCAGCAGTTCCCGCATGAGCGTGGTGGTGATCGCGCTCTGCTCGCTGTACAGGCGTGCGGCCGACAGCGCGGCGCCCGCGCGTGCGGCGAAGAGCCGGGCGAACGCCTCCTCGTCCGGGGTGAAGGCCCGCTCCGTGCCGGTGCGGAGCAGGATCAGCGCACCGGCGGACACCCCGTGGCCGGGAAGCGGCGTGACGATGACGGAGCCGACCGGCCCGCCGAAGCCCGCCGGGACCACCCACTCGGGAAGGGCGGCGGGGTCGATCCAGCGCGCGGGTACCGGCGGGAACCCCTGGAGGGCCTCGGCCAGTCCCGGCACGCCCCGGGGATCGAACTGGAGCGAGGTGTGCTCCGCGGGCCCGCCGCGCAGGGCGTGGGTCACGGTGTGGCGGCGCCCGACGGGCGGCAGGACGAGCAGCGCGGCGTCGGCGAGGTGCTCCGCCGCCAGGTGCGCCGCGACCTCCGCGCAGCGCGGCACGTTCAACGACGCCAGCAGGGTGCTGGACACCATGGCGCGGATCTCCGCCTGTTCCCGGGCGCTCCGCAGGGACGTCTCCGCCCGGCGGCGGCCGGTGCCGTCCACCAGCCACCACACGACGCCCCCGTCCGCGACCGGACCGGGACGCGCCTCGAAGAACCGGTCACCGATCTCCCCGGCGGCCGGCGGGCCCACCGGTGTGACGTCCGTCCCGTCGGTGAGACTCCGGTGCGCGTCCGCCAGCCAGACCGGCACCACGTCCCGTGGGCCGCCTCCGTCGTGACGGCCCGTCAGCACCAGCCGGGCGGGCGGGTTCAGGTCCACGAGCGTGCCCTTCGCGTCGAGGACCACGACCGGGTAGGGGGCGTCCTGCCACGTCGGACCGGTACGGACGTCCGTGTCGCGCGGGTGGGCGGGTGAGCCGGGGGAAGGAATCACAAGCGCAGGCACGCGTCGTGCGCACCCCACCACCTCTCTGCCGGGGAAACCGGGTTCGGCTGCCACGGTCCCCCATCCGTATCCGCGAAATCAACCTGCCCGGGCGACGACGCGCCCGCCGGGCGGCTGCGTACCCCTGGGCGGGGCGCTTACTCCCGTTCTTCGCCCGCACCCGTTCCCTGCGCGCTCCCGGGCGGCCCGCGCCGGGCGGCGGCAGCGCTCAGACCGCCGTCACGGCCTCGCGCACGGCGCGGTGGACGGCGCGCGCCAGCCGCGCCCCCCACAGGGAACGGGGCCCGGCGAAGGCGTGCTCCTCCTCGTCCGGGCCCGGTGTGCGGGCGGCGACGCACACCGCGTCGGTGGGTGTGCCCGAACAGTCGAGGCCCGCCTCCAGGAGGGCCTGCACCTTCGCCTCCGTCGCCGTGCTCACCGCGTTGACCAGGGCGGCGTCGCTCAGCGGCACCGGCAGGACGACGACGATGTTGATCGTGCCCGGCCCCTGGAGCCCGTCCGTGCCCTCGCCGGGCCGTGCGGCCCAGCCGCGCACGTCGACACCCGCCGTGACGCAGGCCTCCGCGCCGGCGTCCTTCGCGCGCGCGTACGCCGAGACGTCCGCCGCGGTCATCAGCCCCACCCCCGGGCCCCGCGCACCCGCGGCGGCGGCGAGATCCGCCAGGTGCCGGTCGGGGTCGGTGCGCCGGTAGCCGTGGGAGACCTGGGCGTTGAGGATCCAGGTCCGCTCGCCGACGCCCCCGCCCAGCACCGCGCTGCTGATCATCCGCCACCCGGGTCCCGCGGTCCACAGCAGCGCGTGCAGCCGTTCGCCGTTCTCGGTACGGGTCAGGCACCGAGGGGACGGCAGGGCGGGGGTGAGACGGGGCGGGGGGAGAACGGCGGTCACCGTGCGGGGCTCCTTGCTGGGCGGACCGGCCGATCCTAGGGCCTGTCGCCCGCCGCGCACGGGGCGGGTCAGCGCCGCGTGCCCTCCGGCAGCCGGAAACAGGCCGTGACGGTCTTGCCGTGGGGGCAGGGGCGGGCCTCCCAGGTGTCGGCCAGGGCGTCGACCAGCAGCATGCCCCGTCCGCCGACACGTTCGGTGCTCGGTCCCCGGGGCGTCGGCAGGGCCGCGGACCTGTCGTGCACCGAGATGTGCAGACAACGGCCGTCCCACGACATGACCAGTTGCGCGCTGCTGCGGGCGTGGACGTGCGCGTTGGTGACCAGTTCCGAAACGGTCAGCAGCACGGCGTCCGCCGCCTCGGGGGCGGCCGTGTCCCAGCCCAGCGCGACGAGGTGCTCGCGTGCCCAGTCGCGGGCCGCCTTCACCCCGTGGTCCATCGGCAGTGAGCGCGCCCAGCCCACTGTCCGGACCGACGACTCGTCCATGAGATCCTTCCCGGTCGTCGCCACGCGGCCCGGACGCGTACGTACCCGGACCGCGCGGAAGCGGAAGAGGAACGGCTCAGCGGTGGCCGCCGCGGAGCCGGCCCAGCAGGCGCTGTGCCTGGGCCCGGCGCCGGGGGTCGGCCGCCGCCCGCCGCACCTGCTCGGCCGTACGCCGCCCCTGAGGGCTCCTGGCGAACTGTTTGATGCGCTCCACCATGCTCGGCATGGGTGCTCCCTTCCGCGGGTCCGGTTCGTCCTTGCCGTTCTCCGCCTACCCCCTGCGGGCGGAGTCAGCCCTCGGGCGGCCGGACGGGCTCACGTCTCCTTCAGCGGCTCGTACACCTCCGCTCCCAGGCCGAACGTCCACGCCACCCCCTCCCGGGCCGTCCGGGTCGTCGGCGGCACACGGAGCCAGTACGTGCGGTGGGTGCCGTCCGGTTCGGGCGTGGAGTTGAGGACCTCGACCATGACGACCGGCTCGTCGTCGGCCAGTTCGACGCGCCAGAGGGTGCCCGTGCCGTCCCGGTGCAGGGGCCGCGCCCCCGAGTCGGCGAGATAGCGGTCGTAGCCGTAGTACTCGAGCATCACCCGCCGGAGCTCGGCGTTCTCCTCCTGCCGGATCCGCTCCGGGGTGAGCGTGCGCAGCTCCTCCAGGAAGGCGCGCGTCACCGGCATCCCCCGCCAGGCGCACAGGGCGAAACCGTCGGGGAACTCCAGGGCGGGCCCGTCGCCGTGGTCGAGCCGGCCGGCCTCGTCCCGGTGCAGGGCGACGGGACGCTCGCACACCACCGCCACCTTCTCGAACGGCCACCACCAGCCGGCGCTGCGGCACACCAGGGCCGGCCCGGCGAGCGCGGACCCCTCGGTGTCCAGGGCCGCCAGCCACGGCGCGTCGTGCTGCCCGAGCAGGGCGTCCAGCAGGACCAGACGTATCCCGGTGCGGGCCGCCGCGTCGTCGGGGGCGAGGTCGTCGAGCACGCCGGCGCGGATCCGGTCGACCAGCGCCTGCGTGGCGTCCCACAGGGCACCGCCGGTCCGGGACCAGCGCCGGGACCAGCCCGCCGCGCCCAGCTCCTCGTACAGCCGGCCGCGCTCGGCCGCCCACGGCGCGGTGCGCACCGCCTCGCGCACGCTCGCCCCGAAGTCCGTCCCCTCCCGGACCAGCGTCACGCCCTCGCGCGGCGACCCGGCCCAGATCACGCGCTCCGGCTCGGCCAGCCCGGCACTGCGGTAGGCCAGCCGGACGCCCTCCTCGGCCGCCGCCCGGTCGGCGGGCCCGGTGGCCGCGGCCCACGCGCGCCAGCGCGCCGTCCCCTCCGTGAAGCCCTCCGTCACGGCGGCCGTCCCGCTCTCCTGCGCGATCGTCATCGTCAACGTCCCCTGCTTCCCTGCCGTGGTGTGGTGTTCCGTGCGGTCGCCGGCGTCCGTCAGTCCGCCACCAGCCGCACCGAGCCGGGGACGTACTCCCGCTGCCGGATCACCCGGAACCAGCCCTTCGGCAGCGCGATCGCCGCGTGCTCCTCGTGGACGACCCGGCCGCCCTCGGGCAGGTGCAGCAGGAACGGCCCGAACGGGCCCGGCTCACGGATGAGTTCGCCCTTCCCGAGCACCGCGTGCGCGTGTCCGGTGACCTCCCCCAGGGCCAGCACCAGCCGGCCCCTGGCGTCGCGCGGCTCCTTGGGCGCGTCCGGGACGTGGGACGGCACCGTCTCGTCCGTGACGGGCACGATCAGCACGTCTCCCTGCCGGTACATGGCTCTCCCCTCCGCTCCGGCGCACGGTGCTCCGGAGTCCATGCGCGGACAGTACGAGCCGGCACTGACAACGGACCGTCACCAGCCCCGCCGCCGGGCGTTGTCAGTCCCTGTTGGTAGAACTGCTGCACGCACCGCCGGAGGGCCCGCGCCCCGTGCCCCGTGACGGCCTCGCCCACGCACCGCCTTCCTTCCCGCGTCGCACGACAGGAGCAGCCCGTATGACCATCGGTGGCCACCTCGAGGAGCTGTACGGCCTTCCCGCCTTCACCTTCCCCGGGCCCGGCGGGACACCGCGTGAGCTGCCCGGACCCGACGCCGTGGCCTGGCGGATCACCGCCGACACCTACGACGCCGAGGAGCGGTGGACCGAGGCCTTCGCCCGTTTCTGCTCCGCGGTCGACACCACCCGGGTCCGCGCCCTGGTCGTCGGCGCCTGGGAGGACGCGTACGAGAGGAGCTCCGCCGACATCGTCGAGGCGCTGGTGGCGGCGGGTGACCGGCTGCCCGGCCTGCGGGCGCTGTTCGTCGGCGACATGCATTTCGAGGAGTGCGAGATCTCCTGGATCACCCAGACCGATGTCACACCCCTGCTGGCGGCCTTCCCGGACCTGGAGGAGTTCGGTGTGCGCGGGGGACAAGGGCTGCGGTTCCCCGCCCTGCGCCACGACGCGCTGTGCACCCTGATCGTGGAGACCGGCGGCCTCCCGGTGGACGTCGTCCGCGGTGTCGGGGCCAGCGAACTGCCCGCGCTGGAGAACCTCGACCTGTGGCTCGGCACCTCCTGGTACGGCGCCGACAGCGAGGCCGCCGACCTGGAGCCGATCCTCTCCGGTGTCCGGCTGCCCCGGCTGCGGTACCTGGCCCTGCGCAACAGCGAGATCCAGGACGAGATCGCCGCCGCCGTGGCGTCCGCGCCGGTCGTCGCCCGGCTGGAGGTGCTCGACCTGTCCATGGGCACCCTCGGCGACGACGGCGCCACCGCCCTCCTCGGCGGCCAGCCCCTCACCCACCTCAAGAAGCTGGACCTGCACCACAACTACCTGAGCGATCCCGTCCGGCAGCGTATACGCGAGACGCTTCAGGCCGCGGGCGTCGAGGTGGACCTCGACCCGGACGACGCGGACCAGGACGAGGACGACGACGGCACCGTCCACCGCTACGTCAGCGTGGGGGAGTGAACACCGCGTGCGCTTCTACCCCTCCCACCTGGAACACTTCCACGGCCTGCCCGTGCACCGCTTCACCGGCCCCGACGAGGACCCCGGCCCGCGCCTGCCCCCTCCCGCCTCGGTCGCCTGGCGCCTCACGGCCGACCGTGAGGCGCCGTTCGAGGAACAGTGGAACTCGTTCCTGGACCGGGTCCGCACCGACGAGGTCGTGGCCCTCGTCATCGGCGCCTGGTGGCAGGAGTGGGACGAGCACGGCATCGACCCCGTCCTCGAACTGATCACGGCCGGGGCGCACCGGCTGCCGAGACTGCGGGCGGTCTTCCTCGGGGACGTGGAGTCCGAGGAGTCGGAGATCTCCTGGATCAGACAGGGCGACGTCAGCCGGGTGCTGCGCGCCTGGCCCGGTCTGTACGAACTCGGCGTGCGCGGCGCCGAGGGGCTGGTGATCGGGCCGCTGCGGCACGAGGAGCTGCGCAGGCTGCGCGTCGAGTCCGGCGGTCTGCCGCCCGAGCCGGTACGCGGCCTGGCGGCCTGCGACCTCCCCGCCCTGCACCACCTGGAGCTGTGGCTGGGCACCACCTGGTACGGCGGCGACTGCACCGAGGCCGACGTCCGGGCACTCCTCACCATGCTGAACCGCAGCCCCGGACTCGCCCACCTGGGCCTGTGCAACAGCGAGATCCAGGACGGGATCGCCGCCGCCGTGGCCGCCGCGCCCGTCGTCGCGGGTCTGGACTCCCTCGACCTGAGCATGGGCACCCTCAGCGACGAAGGGGGAGCCGCGCTGCTCGCGGGACAGCCGCTGACCCATCTGCGGGCGCTCGACCTCGGGCACCACTACATGAGCGAGGAGATGACCCGCCGCGTGCGCGAGACGCTGGGACCGCACATCCAGGACCTCGACCTCACGCCCGCCCACCGCGGCGAGTACCGGCCGGAGGAGCGTTATGTCGCGGTCGGGGAATGAACCGGGGCGCGCCGGCGCACCCGTGCGTCTCGCCGTCGTGGGCAACCCCGAGAACCGCAGGACGGCCCTCTTCTCCGACGCCGCCCGCGCGGCCGGGCTGCCCGCACCGCGCGTCGTGCCCTGGGAGCGGGTCCTGCGCGAGGGCGGGGCCGACTTCGCCGCCGACGAGACCGTCCGGCTCGACTCACCCGGCGAGAACCCCGACGTCGACCGGCTGCTGAGGGGAGTCGACGACCCCACCCGCGTGGAGGGCTCGGCACGCTGGTACGCGCGGTTCACCGAGGCCGTCCGCGGACTGCGCGGCGGCATCCGGCTCGACGACGCCGGCGAACTGGCCGTCATGTTCGACAAACGGCGCTGCCACGCCGTCCTCGACGCGGCGGACGTCCCCGTGCCCGAGTCACCCACCTCCGGCCCGGACGCCGTACGGGTGACCGGCTGGGACGACGTACGCACCGTCATGCGCGAGCACCGGATGCCGAGACTCTTCGTCAAGCTCGCGCACGGCTCCTCGGCCTCCGGGGTGCTCGCCGTCGAGGCGTCGGGCAGTGGCCGTATCAGGGCCACCACCTCCGCCGAACTCACCGAGGACGGCAGGCTGTTCAACTCCCTGGTGGTGCGCCGCCACGAGCGGGAGGCGGACATCGCCGCCGTCGTGGACGCCCTCGCCCCCGACGGCCTCCACCTGGAGCGCTGGCTGCCCAAGGCCTCCCAGCGGGGCCGCGCCGCCGATCTGCGGGTCGTGGTGGTGGCCGGCCGCGCCACCCACGCCGTCGTGCGCACCAGCGCCTCACCCCTGACCAACCTCCATCTCGGCGGCACCCGCGGCGACCTCGACGCGGTGCGCGACGCCGTCGGGGCGGCCGGCGGCCGGTGGGCGGACGCCCTCGCCGTGTGCGAGCGCGCGGCGGCCTGCTTCCCGCGCACCCTGTGCGTCGGCGTCGACCTGCTCCCGGCCGTCGGCTGGCGCCGGTTCGCCGTCGGCGAGGTCAACGCCTTCGGCGACCTGCTGCCCCGCCTCACCGGACTGCCGGGCAGCGGGGCGGAGGGCCTCGACACCTACGCGGCCCAGGTCGCGGCGGTCCTGCGCCGCACCACCGGCCCGTCCCACCCGCACCACCAGTACAGAACGGGAACCACCCATGTCAGCGCCTGAACCGACGCCCGCGCCCGGCCCCCACGGGGCCACCGCACCGGACCACCCGGACATGAACGAGATCGTCGGCAGCCACGACATCCTCCTCGTCACCCTCGACACCCTCCGCTTCGACGTCGCCGCCGAACTCGCCGCCGCGGGACGCATCCCGAACCTGGCCCGCCGGCTGCCCGGTGGCCGCTGGGAGCGGCGGCACGCCCCCGGCAGCTTCACCTACGCCTCCCACCAGGCGATCTTCGCCGGATTCCTGCCGACACCCGCCGCCCCCGGCCCGCATCCGCGGCTGTTCGCGGCCCGGTTCGCCGGCAGCGAGACCACGGCCGGGCACACCTTCGTCCACGACACCCCCGATCTGGTGTCGGGCCTCGCGCAGGAGGGCTACCGCACGGTGTGCGTCGGCGGGGTCGGCTTCTTCAACAAGCAGGGCCCGCTCGGCTCGGTGCTGCCCGGCCTGTTCCAGGAGTCCCACTGGGAACCGGAGTTCGGCGTCGCCTCACCCACGTCGTTCGAGGCCCAGGTGACCCGCGCGGAACACGTCGTACGCGAACTCCCCCACGAACAGCGCCTGTTCCTCTTCGTCAACGTCGCCGCACTGCACCAGCCCAACTGGTTCCACCGGTCCGGCGCGACCCGCGAGGACGGCGACACCCGCGCCACCCACGCCGCCGCCCTGGAGTACGTGGACCGGCACATCGGCCGGCTGTTCGCCGCCGCGAGCAGCCGGCGCCGCTGCTTCGCCGTCGTCTGCTCCGACCACGGCACCGCCTACGGCGACGACGGCTACACCGGCCACCGCATCGGCCACGAGTCCGTGTGGACCGTGCCCTACGCCCACTTCTTCCTGGACCACACCCCCGCCGAGGCCGCCCGATGACCACCGCCACCCCTGCCCGGACCGGCACCGACGTCCCGGCGAGCCCGTACCAGAGCTACGTCTACGCCTACCCGCACAAGACCGCCTACCGCGAACTCGCCGACCGCCCCCGCCTCGACACCCTCTGGGCCGGCGAACCCAAGGACGCCCTCTCCCTCTACCTGCACATCCCGTTCTGCGAGATCCGCTGCGGCTTCTGCAACCTGTTCACCCGCATCGGCGCCCCCGACGGCCTGACCGGCGCCTATCTGGACGCCCTGGACCGGCAGGCGACCGCCGTACGGGAGGCGCTGGGGGAGCGTGAACCCGTGCGGTTCGCCACGGCCGCCTTCGGCGGCGGCACCCCCACCTTCCTCACCGCCACCGAACTCCAGCGGCTGTGCGACATCGCGGAACACCGCATGGGCGCCGACCTGCGCGCGGTTCCGCTGTCCGTGGAGGCCTCGCCCGCCACGGCCACCGCCGACCGGCTGGACGTGCTGGCCGCGCGCGGCACCACCCGCCTCAGCCTGGGCGTGCAGAGCTTCGACGACACCGAGGCCCGCGCCGCCGTACGACCGCAGCGCCGCGCCGACGTCGAGGCGGCCCTCGGCCGTATCCGCGAGGCCCGCATCCCCGTCCTCAACATCGACCTCATCTACGGCATCGACGGCCAGACGGAACACACCTGGCTGCGCTCCCTGGACGCGGCCCTCGCCTGGCACCCCGAGGAGCTCTACCTCTACCCCCTCTACATACGCCCCCTGACCGGCCTCGGCCGCCGCGCCGGCGCGGCGGACCCGGCCTGGGACGAACAGCGGCTGCGTCTGTACCGCCTGGGCCGCGACCACCTCCTCGCCCACGGCTACACGCAGCAGTCCATGCGCATGTTCCGCCGCGCGGACGCCCCGCCGCAGGGCGCGGACGACCACGCCTGCCAGACCGACGGCATGATCGGCCTCGGCTGCGGCGCCCGCTCCTACACCGCGGGCCTGCACTACTCCTTCGACTACGCCGTCGGCATGCACGAGATCCGCGGCATCGTCGACGACTACGTCTCCCGCCCCGCCGCCGACTTCGCCCACGCCGAGTACGGCCGCCGCGTCGACACCGGCGAGGCCCGCCGCCGGCACCTGCTGCAGTCCCTGCTCCAGGCGGAAGGCCTCGACCTCGCCGACTACCGCGCCCGGTTCGACGGCCGCACCCCGGCGGACGACTTCCCGGCCGAGCTGTCCCGCTTCGCCGACCGCGGCTGGCTGGCGGAGGACACCGGTCCCGGCGCCACGCGCCTGCGCCTGACCCCCGAGGGCCTGGCCCACTCCGACGCCATCGGCCCGCAACTGTTCTCCCCGGCCGTGCGGGCCGCCATGGCCGCCTACGAGCGGAAGTGAGACCGCAGCCGATGGACCTGACCCTCCTCTACCGGGGCCCGCTGGCCTCCTGCGACTACGACTGCCCGTACTGCCCCTTCGCCAAGCGCCGCGACAGCCGGGAGCAACTGCGCGCGGACCGCGCCCGCCTGGAGAGGTTCGCCGACTGGGCCGACGCGCAGACCACCGACCGGCTCTCCCTGCTCTTCACCCCCTGGGGCGAAGGTCTGGTCCGCTCCTGGTACCGGAACACCCTGACCCGGTTGTCCCACCGGCCGCACATCCGCCGCGTCGCCATCCAGACCAACCTCAGCTGCCGCACCGACTGGCTGGCCGGCGCCGACCTGGACACCCTCGCCCTGTGGTGCACGTACCACCCGGGCCAGACCCCCTACGACCGCTTCCTGGCCAAGTGCGGTGAACTGGACCGCCTCGGCGTCCGGTTCAGCGTCGGTGTCGTCGGACTGCCCGAGCACCTCGACGCGGCCAGGCGGCTGCGCGCCGACCTGCCCGAGAAGGTGTACCTGTGGGTCAACGCCGCCGAGGGCCACACCTACGACGACACCGAGGCCGATGTGTGGACCGCGCTGGACCCGCTCTTCCCCTACAGCCGCCGCCCCCACGCCAGCGCGGGCCTGCCCTGCCGCACGGGGGAGTCCGTGATCTCCGTCGACGGCGAGGGCACGGTCCGCCGCTGCCACTTCGTCCGCGCCGAACTCGGCAACCTCTACGACGGCAGCTACCGCGAGGCGCTGCGCCCCCGCCCCTGCCCCCTCACCACCTGTGACTGCCACATCGGCTACGTCCACCTCGAAACGCTGCCGCTGTACGACGTGTTCGCGGGCGGTGTGCTGGAACGGATACCGGCCCCGGCCGGGTAGCCGCCCGCGCCACATGACGTGTTTGCCGCGGAAGCGAGCGGCAAGTCGGTGTCCATGAGTGAACAGAACAAGAACTCGAATCAGAAGACCACGTCCGCCCGGTCCGCCGCGACCAAGGCCCGGGAGACCGCGGACAAGGCGACCGCCCCCGCAGCCCGCAAGGCCGGTGACGCGGCGTCGACGGCCGCGTCGGGCGCCGGGCGCGCGGCCCAGGCGGCGAGCGGCGCCGCGCAGACCGCGGCCAAGGGGGTCGAGGCGGGCCGCCGCGCGGTCGTCGCCACCTCGGGCCAGGTCGCCGCGGGCGCCAAGACCGCCTGGACGGTGATCGCCAACCGCAGGCTCGTCGCCGCCGGTGCCGCGGCCGGCCTGACCGCGCTGACCGCCGCCTCCTACGCTGTGGGCCGGCGTGCCGAACGCCACGCCCACGGCCCTCTCACCCGGATGACCGGCGGCCGGATCTGACGCCGGGGCGGCGGGGCGGACGGCGCGGAGCCGGGCCCCACTCGCGCGGTGCGGCCCCGAAGAGGAAAGATGTCTCCGCAAGCGAAGAATCAACCCATGCGGAGGAGTGGGCACATGCAGCACGAGCGAGCGGGCGGCCCGGCCGGCCCCGAGGATCTCGTCGACGTCGCTCGGCTGGTCACGGCGTACTACGCACTGCACCCCGACCCCGAGGACCCCGGGCAGCGCGTCGCCTTCGGGACGTCGGGACACCGCGGCTCGTCCCTGACGGCCGCGTTCAACGAGGACCACATCGCCGCGACCAGCCAGGCCATCTGCGAGTACCGCGCCGGGCAGGGCACCGACGGGCCGCTCTTCCTCGGCGCCGACACCCACGCGCTGTCCGAGCCCGCGCGGGTCACCGCCCTGGAGGTGTTCGCGGCCAACGGGGTCACTGTGCTCATCGACAGCGCCGACGGCTACACCCCGACCCCGGCGGTCTCGCACGCGATCCTCACCCACAACCGGGGCCGCACCACGGGCCTCGCGGACGGCGTCGTGGTCACCCCGTCCCACAACCCGCCCGCCGACGGCGGGTTCAAGTACAACCCGCCCAGCGGCGGCCCCGCGGGCTCGGACGCCACCGGCTGGATCCAGGACCGGGCCAACGACATCATCCGCGGCGGCCTCGAGGACGTCCGCCGCATTCCGTACGCCCGCGCCCTCGCCGCACCCGGAACCGGCCGCTACGACTTCCTCGGCACCTATGTCGCGGACCTGCCGAACGTGCTGGACCTGGACGCGATCCGCGCGGCCGGCGTACGGATCGGCGCCGACCCGCTGGGCGGGGCGTCCGTCGCGTACTGGGGCCGGATCGCCGAACAGCACCGGCTCGACCTCACCGTGGTCAACCCGCTCACCGACCCGACCTGGCGGTTCATGACGCTGGACTGGGACGGCAAGATCCGGATGGACTGCTCCTCGCCGCACGCGATGGCGTCCCTCATCGAGCAGCGCGACCGCTTCGACATCGCCACCGGCAACGACGCGGACGCCGACCGGCACGGCATCGTCACCCCGGACGCCGGGCTGATGAACCCCAACCACTACCTCGCCACGGCGATCGGCTACCTCTACGCGCACCGCGAGCAGTGGCCGTCCGCGGCCGGCGTCGGCAAGACCCTGGTCTCCTCCGCGATGATCGACCGGGTCGCCGCCGACCTGAAGCGCGAACTCGTCGAGGTGCCCGTCGGTTTCAAGTGGTTCGTGGACGGACTGGCCGGCGGTACCCTCGGCTTCGGCGGTGAGGAGTCGGCCGGGGCCTCCTTCCTGCGCCGGGACGGCTCGGTGTGGACCACCGACAAGGACGGCATCATCCTGGCGCTGCTCGCGTCCGAGATCACGGCCGTCACCGGGAAGACGCCCTCCGCGCACCACGCCGCCCTCACCTCCCGCTTCGGCGAGCCCGCCTACGAGCGGATCGACGCCCCGGCGACCCGTGAGGAGAAGGCCCGCCTGGCGAAGCTGTCCCCCGCCCAGGTCACCGCGGACACCCTGGCAGGGGAGGCGGTCACCGCGGTGCTCACCGAGGCGCCGGGCAACGGAGCGTCCATCGGGGGCATCAAGGTGGCCACGGACAGCGCCTGGTTCGCCGCCCGCCCCTCCGGCACCGAGGACGTGTACAAGATCTACGCCGAGTCGTTCCAGGGTCCCGAGCACCTCCGCCGGGTGCAGGAGGAGGCCAAGGCCGTGGTCCTCGCGGCACTGAGCGACTGAGCCGCACCTCGCACGGGCACGCCCCGGTCACCCGCCACGGTGGCCGGGGCGCGTCAGCCGGCCCGGACGCCGGGGGCGGACGGGGCCGGGGAGGTGGGTTCCGGCGACCGGGACGTCGCCGTGGGCAGCTCCGCCGGCATCTCCTCCGACTGCTGCAGAACGGTGTCGCCGGGCCCCTCTGCCGGTGTGCCCGCGCCGGTGGACAGCTGCGACCACACGCCCAGCGCCAGGGCGATCGCGGCGGCCGCGCCCGCCACGCGGCCGACGCGGCGCAACCGGGCGCGTCCGTCCATCTCCCGCCAGGACGGGCCGTCCCACGGATCGTCCGGCTGCCACAGGTCACCGACCGCCTCGACGCCGGCGTCCTCCCGAGGCGCACCGCCGTCGGTGTGCGGCCGCGTCCGCTGCAGCGCGGAGGGCTCCCTGGGGGCGGTGGCCCGGATGGCGCGCTCGTTGTCGGTGAGGAACCGCTGCCAGACGTCCTCGGGCAGCGACGGCGTACCGTCCCGCTCCTCCGGCGTCCCGCCGTCGTCCGGCCTCTGCGCGGTCACGTCCGTTCATTCCCTTCGAGGATCCCGCCAGGATCATTGCACAGCGCAAAAACGAATGAACAGCGGTCCGCGGAACCGGACATACGGCCGGGACGGCGCGGTCCGGGCGCGGACTCGACCGGACAAAGGCCCGTCCGGGGGAGCACGGAGCGGCCGACCTTTGCATAGTCCGAGGACGGGGGAGGGGCGTCTGCGGAGCGATCGGGCGGCTCTCGAGCGCCTCGGCACCGCTGGAGCGGGACATGACCGACGGAAACCGCCATCGGGCCGGTGGGCGCTGTCCGCGCACGGCGCCGAGGGACCGGAGCCCTACCGGGTGGCGTTCGCCCCGCGCGAGGACCTGGTCCAGCACGTGGGAGGACCGCCCGGCGACGACGTCGCGATGCTCCTCCCGCGCCACCACCGCCACCAGGACGTGGCGTCCGCGCCCATCGGGTGAGTGGGCGGCGATCACCGCGAGGTACAAAGGACACATGCATCGGGACGAGCCCCCCGGCGGGGCCAGGGACGACGTCGAGGCGGTCACCCGTGCGGTGCTGACCGCCTCACGGCTGCTGGTGGCGGTGTCCGCGCGCTCCCTCGCTGCGGTCGAGGACCGGGTGACGCTGCCGCAGTTCCGGATGCCGATGGTGCTCTCCACCCGCGGCGCCACCAAGCTGGTCACGCTCGCCGACCTGCTCCACGTCGCCCCGTCCACCGCGATGCGCATGGTCGACCGGCTGATCGCGGCCGGCCTCGCCGACCGGCAGGCCAACCCCGCCAACCGCCGGGAGACCCTGCTGCGGCTCACCGACGAGGGCCGGCACACGGTCGGGGACGTCACCGCGCGGCGCCGCGCCGAGATCGCCGCGATCGTCGAGCGGCTGGCCCCACGACAGCGGGCGGCGCTGGTCGGCGCCCTCACCGCGTTCAACGAGGCCGGCGGCGAGCCCTCCGCCACCGAACCGCGGCCGTACCCGCTCGGGTGGACGATGGACGACGGACCGTGAACGGCACCGCCCAAATCTGCATGCTAGGTTCGCATTTGAAAGGCGGCCGGGGACGGCCGCCGCGTCCACACACCCGGGACGGTGACACCCCATGACCTCAGAAAGCGGCGGCATTTCCGGCGAGGACGTTCCGCTCCCGCGGGTCCTGTGCGACACGGCCGCCCTGGCCGCCCTCGACGGCGCGTCCGCCGGCGCCCTGTGGCGGCTCGCCGAGCCGGGCCGCCAACTCGACGCCAACGTCGTACGCATCCCGCCCGGACACGGGGTCGACACCCACCGCGAGCCCGACCTCGACGTCCTCCTGCTGGTCCTCGCCGGCCACGGCACCCTCACCGCCCCCGACGGCCCCCGCCCCCTCCCCGCGGGCGCCCTGACCTGGCTCCCGCACGGCTCCACCCGGAGCCTCACCGCAGGCCCCGAGGGGCTGACGTACCTGACCGTCCACCGCCGCCGCCCCGGCATGCGGATCCAGCGCCGGGACCCGGCAGTTCAACAACAGTGATCATCGCGGCCACAAACTGATAACAGCGGACAACTCCTGAACGACTTATGCGGTCTGGACCGCTATGAAGATCTCTTTTCTGATCCACAACGCCTACGGGATCGGAGGCACGATCACCACCACGTTCAACCTGGCGGCCGCGCTGGCCGAACGGCACGACGTGGAGATCGTCTCGGTGCTGAGGCACCGGGAGCACCCCAATCTCACTCCGCACCCCGGAGTGCGGCTGCGGGCGCTGGTGGATCTGCGGAGGGAGAAGGACCACCCGCTGCACGGCAGACCCGCCAAGGTGTTCCCCGCCGCCGAGTACCGCCACCACCAGTACAGCGAACTGACGGACGAGCGGATCGCCGAGTGCCTGGCGGACACCGACGCCGACGTCGTCATCGGCACCCGGCCGGGACTCAACGTGCACCTCGCCCTCCAGGCCCCGGAGCACGTCGTACGCGTCGGCCAGGAGCACCTCACCCTCGACAACCATCCGCCCGCGCTGCGCACCGCGCTGCGCCGCGCCTACCGCCGGCTCGACGTGCTCACCACCGTCACGGAGGCGGACGCCGACTCCTACCGGCGCAAGATGCGGCTGCCCGGCGTGCGGGTGGAGGCCCTCCCCAACAGCGTCCCCGACCCCACGCTCCCCACCGCCGACGGCACCGCCAGGGTCGTGGTGGCGGCCGGCCGGCTGGTTCCCGTCAAGCGGTTCGACCTGATCATCGAGGCGTTCGCCCGGGTGGCCGCCGAACACCCCGACTGGCAGCTGCGCATCTACGGCAAGGGCGAGGAACACGACCGGCTGCGCGCCCTGATCGAGACGCTCGGCCTGTGGAACAACGTCTTCCTCATGGGCGCGGCGATCCCCATGGAGGCCGAGTGGGTCAAGGGCTCGATCGGCGCGGCCGCCTCGAACTTCGAGCCGTTCGGCATGACCCTCGTCGAGGCGATGCGCTGCGGACTGCCCTTCGTCAGCACCGACTGCCCCTACGGGCCCGGCGAGATCATCAAGGACGGCGAGGACGGCCGGCTGGTGCCGGTCGGGGACAGCGCGGCCTTCGCCGCGGCCCTCCTCGACCTGGTGCGCGACGACGAGCGCCGCCGCCGCATGGGCGAGGCGGCCGTGGCCAACGCGCACCGGTTCGCCCCCGGCCCGGTCGTCGCCCACGCCGAGCGCCTCTTCCAGGACGCGACCGAGGCCCGGAGCGGTGGACGGCACGTCACCCCGGAGCACGGCGGAATACAGCACACCCTCGTCAGCCGGGGCCACGCCGCCCGCGACCTCGCCCGCGCCGCCGCGTCGAACGCGCTGCGCACCGTACGGAAGGGACGCCGATGAACACGGCCCCGCGCACCCACTGTTCCGTCGACGCCGACGGCCGGATCACCTTCCGCCTGCGGCCACCGGCGGCCGCACACCCCCGGCTGCTGCTGGTGCTGCGCCCCAGGAAGGGCCGGCCCGAGGAGACGACCCGTACCCTCGACCTCGAACCCCACGGCGACGACGGCGAGTTCCGCGCCGTGCTGGAGGCGCTGCCCCCGCTCGCGGAGGGCCGCTGGGACACGTATCTGCTGAGCGGCCCGGACGCCGGACGGGAGCGGCTGCGGCCCGGCCCGCGGGACCTGCGGGCACTCGTCGACGGCGGCTCGCGCGAGTGGCCGTCACCGGTGGCCGTCCGGGTGCCGTACACCACCAAGGACGGCTTCCTCGCGATACGGACCTGGCTGCGCACCGCCCACGCGGAGGCGGGCCCCGTCGAGATCGCCGACGGGACGCTGACGGTCCGCGCCCGTCTGCACGGAGCCGGACTCTCCGAAGGGGCTCGGGCGGTGCTGCGGCTGCGGGGAACCAAGGACACCCTGCACGGCGTCCCGGTACGGCCGGCGGGGGACGGCGGCTTCGCCTTCACCGTCGCCTGCGAGGACCTCGTGGCCTCCGACAGCCGGGTCTGGGACGTCTTCCTCCGCCCCGCCGCCGACGCGCCGCTCACCAGGGTCGGCCGCCTCCTCGACGACGTGGCGGACCGCAAGGCGGTGTTCGTGTACCCGCTGACCACCGCGGGCGGCTCCGCGGTACGCCCCTACTACACCGTCGACAACGACCTCGCCGTCGAGGTGACCGCCCTCGGCTGAACGGTCGTACTCCCTCACCGTCCGAGGTCCCGCCCCGGCAGCGCCCGCGGGCCTGACGTCCGACGGGCTGCTGTCCTCGTGCCGGACGCGGGGGCGGCTCGACGGGTTCCCGCGCCTGCGACGATCGTTATGATGCCCGTATCGTTCAAACGAACATCCTGGTGCGGGGAGGGGCC
Organism: Streptomyces sp. NPDC059787; assembly: GCF_042732315.1. Lineage (NCBI taxonomy): Bacteria > Bacillati > Actinomycetota > Actinomycetes > Kitasatosporales > Streptomycetaceae > Streptomyces > Streptomyces sp. NPDC059787. The sequence continues at coordinate 14,557 of NZ_JBHWHX010000036.1, read as the reverse complement.
TCATGCGGGAGCCGGTCGAGCTCAGGAGGCAGCGGATTCTGGCCGCCGTCGAGTCCCGGGGTTCGGCGCGGGTGAGCGACCTCGCCGCCGAACTCCAGGTGTCGGTGGTGACCGTACGGCGGGACGTGGAGGAACTGGCCCGGGAGGGCCGGCTGCGGCGCGGTCACGGCGTCGTGCGTTCCGCCCTCGCCGCCCAGGACCTGCCGGCGGCCCCGGCACCGGACGGTGACGCGGTGGCCGTCGTCGTCCCGGAGCGCCACACCTACCTGTACGAGTCCCTGCACGGTGCCCGCTCGGTGCTGGAGGCGGCCGGCAAGCGGATCGCGCTGCACATCGCGCCGCAGGTGGCCGGCGCCGAACGGCCGCTGGTGGAGCGGGCCCTCGCGGACGGCGCCACGGGCCTGCTGCTGGCCCCGCGCTGGCGCACCCGGGCCGACGAGGAGGGCGACTACGGCTGGCTCGCCGCGCTGGACGTGCCCGCGGTGCTGATGGAGCGGCGCCCCCGGCCGGGCAGCGCGCTGCACGCGATGGACTCGGTCTGCTCCGACCACGCCTACGGCGTCCACCTCGCCGTGCAGCACCTGGTGGGGCTCGGCCACCGGCGGATCGTGTTCGCCACCCGCGACGACAGTCCCACCGCGCGCACCCTGCGGTCCGCGTGCGCCCGGATCGCCGGCGCGCATCCGCTGGTGGAGGAGTGGGCGTGGACGCTGTGCGCCCCGGAGGCCGGCCAGGACGGGCCGTACACGGCGCAGGAGACGGCGGACCTGTCCGCGCTGCTGCGCAAGGTGGGGGCCACGGCGGCGGTGCTGCACGGGGACGTGGACGCGCTGATGCTCGTACAGCAGCTCGCGGACAACGGCGTACGGGTGCCGGGGGACTGCTCGGTCGTGGCGTACGACGACGTGGTGGCCGGGCTCGGGACCACGCCGCTGACGGCCGTCGCCCCGCCCAAGGCCGAGGTCGGACGGGCCGCGGCCGAGCTGCTGCTCCGGCGGCTCGGCACCCCGCGCGGCGGCGGGGGACCGGTGCGACGGACGGAACTGCTGCCGACACTGAGCGTGCGCGGATCCACCCGGGCGCGGGCCGGCGTCACCGAGTGAGCGCGATGAACACGATGAGCGTTTGAACGTTTCATTTTCTTCTGATCGATGTATTGACCGTTTACCGGTCGAGCGTTGAGGATTCCCGTGTCCCGAACAGGCGTGTCCCCCGACACGCAGGAGCCGCGGGAGGCGACATGCCCGGACGACCCAGCCGTCGGTCCGTGCTCGCCGCGATGGCCGCCGTACCCCTGACAGGAGCCGTGAGCGCCTGCAGCGGAGGGAACGGCGCCTCGTCGGCGCGTACGGGCTCCACCACGCGCATCACCTTCTGGTCCGCCCTGCGCGGCAGCCAGGAAGTGGTCGACGCGTTCAACCGCACCCACCGGACCGTCCAGGTGGAGTTCCAGCAGATCCCCTCCGGCGGGCAGGGCGGCTACGCCAAACTCAGCAACGCCGCCCGGGCCGGCAACGCGCCCGACGTCGCCACCATCGAGTATCCGCAGGTGCCCGGGTACGCCATCGACGGCGTCGCCCGCGACATCACCGACCTGGTCGGCGACGGCCTGCGCCGCAAGCTGCTGCCGCAGGCGCTCGGGCTGACCACCTTCGAGGGCCGGGTGTTCAGCGTGCCGCTGGACGTCGAGCCGATGGTGATGCACTACCGCGCCGACCTGTTCGACCAGTACGGACTGAAGGCCGCCCGCACCTGGGACGAGTTCGCCGAACAGGCCGCGACCGTGCGCCGCGAAGCCCCCGGCCGGCGGCTGGTGCTGTTCCCCACCGACGGCATGACCCAGTTCGCCGCGTACGCGTGGCAGGCCGGCGCCCACTGGTTCGACACCTCGCGCGGCGCCTGGAACGTCTCCCTCGCCGACGCGCCCTCCCGGAAGGTCGCCGGCTACTGGCAGCGGCTCATCGACCGTGACGACGTCTTCGTGAACGCCGTCGAGAGCCGGCAGTCCGACGCCCAGATCGGAGGCGGCCTGGTCCTCACCCGGCTCAGCGGCGCCTGGGACGCCGGCGCGCAGATGAACGCGCGGCCCGGCCAGAAGGGCCAGTGGCGGATCGCGCCGCTGCCGCAGTGGGACACCGGCAACCCGTCCGTCGGCACGCACGGCGGCTCGACGTTCGCGGTCACCAAGGACAGTCGGCACCCCGAGGCCGCCATGGAGTTCATCGAGTGGCAGGTCTCCCACCCCGACGCCCTGCGCGCCCGCCTCTCCAGCGGCAGCAGCAGCCAGTACCCGGCCGCCCCCGGCCTGGTCTCCGTGGGCCGGGACGCCTTCGACCGGTCGTACTACGGCGGGCAGGACATCTACACCCTGTTCGAGCAGGAGGCCGAGAAGATCGGCGGGAACTGGCTCTGGGGACCGCGGATGAGCGCGACCCAGAAGGTCATGCAGGACTCCTTCGCCCGCGTCGGCGGCGGCCAGGGCACCCTCGTCGAGTCCCTGCGCACCGCCCAGGAGGGCACCATGCCCGACCTCAAGGCCCTGGGCCTGTCCACCACCCAGCACAGCACCTGAGCCGACGAAAGGCAGGTGACACCCCATGACCACGACCACCCGGCACCGGGTGCCGGCCGGCACCTCCCGCGCCGGCGCCCCGGCGCCCTCCGCGTCGGGCCCGCGTGCCCGCAGAGCGGCCAAGCGCCGTCAACTGACCGCCGCGGGCGTCCTCATGACGCCGTTCTTCGCCCTGCTGGTCACCGTCTTCCTGATCCCCGTCGGCACCGCCGTCTACCTCAGCTTCTACAGCGACGACCAGCCCGGCCTCGGCTTCGGCCCCGAACGCACGGTCTTCGTCGGCCTGCGCTCCTACGCCGCCGTCCTGACCGACCCCACCTTCCTGAGCGGGCTCGGCACCGTCGCCCTGTACTGCCTGATCTACATCCCGCTCATGGTCGTCGGCGCGCTCGCGCTCGCCCTGCTGCTGGACTCCGGAGTGGTCCGGCTGCGCGCCTTCGCCCAGCTCGGCCTGTTCCTGCCGCACGCGGTGCCCGGCATCATCGCGGCCCTGATCTGGCTGTACCTCTACACGCCCGGCATCAGCCCGGTGATCGAACTGTTCGCCGAGGCGGACGTCACCATCGACTTCCTCGGCATCCACACGGTGATCCCGTCCATCGTGAACATCGCCCTGTGGAGCAACCTCGGCTACAACATGGTGGTCTTCTACGCCGCCCTGCAGGCCGTGCCCCGCGAGGTGATCGAGGCCGCCGTGGTGGACGGCGCGGGACCGGTGCGCACGGCGCTCCAGGTCAAGACACCGCTGGTGCGCGCCTCCGTCGTGATGGTCGCGATCTTCACCCTGATCTGGGCGCTCCAGCTCTTCACCGAGCCCATGCTGCTCAGTCAGTCCTCCCCGATGATCAGCGCCCGGTTCTCACCGAGCATGTACATCTACGACGCGGCCTTCACCCGCAACAACTACAGCCTCGCGGCGGCCGCCTCGGTCGTCCTGCTCGTCTGCACCATCGCCCTGTCCTACGGCGTCACCCGCTTCACCAGCCGCGCCGACGTCCCGGAGGAGGCCCGATGAGCGCCACCGACAGCTCCCTGCTCCGCCCGAGACTGCTGGGCCGCGCCACCGTCAACGCGGTCGTCGCGATCTCCGTCCTCTACACGCTGCTGCCGGTGCTGTGGCTGGTACTGGCCGCCTCGAAGAACCGTGACGCGCTGTTCAGCAGCGACCTGCTGTCCCTGAGCGACTTCTCCTTCCTGCAGAACCTGAGGGACCTGTTCGCCATGGACGGCGGGCTGTACGGCCGCTGGTACGTCAACAGCCTGCTGTACGCGGTCCTCGGCGCCGCCCTCGGCGCGCTGGTGAGCGTCGCCTGCGGCTACGCCTTCGACAAGTACCGCTTCCGCCACAAGGAGAAGCTGTTCGGCCTGGTCCTCGCGGCGGTCATGGTGCCGCAGACGGTGCTCGCGCTGCCGCTGTACCTGATGGCCTCCGAAACCGGCCTGGTCAACACCTTCTGGGCGGTGTTCATCCCGGTGCTGTTCAACCCCTTCGGCGTGTATCTCGGCCGCATCTTCAGCCGGGGCTACGTACCCGACGAGGTGCTGGAGGCGGCGCGGGTGGACGGCGCCGGCGAACTGACCACCTACGTCCGGGTGGCGCTCAGGATGCTCGGCCCCGGCCTGGTCACCGTCTTCCTCTTCCAGCTCACCGCGATCTGGAACAACTTCTTCCTGCCCATGGTGATGCTGTCCGACCAGGACCTGTACCCCGTCAGCCTCGGCCTGTACCAGTGGAACAGCTCCGCCTCGGTCTCGCCGGAGTACTACCCCGTGGTCATCATGGGGTCCCTGCTCGCCGTGCTGCCGCTCATCCTCGCCTTCACCCTGCTCCAGCGCTTCTGGCGCAGCGGTCTGACCGCCGGCGCCGTGAAGTGACCCCGCCCGCACAAGGAGTTCCACCGCCACCATGACCGAGTCCACGCCCGGCCCCCGCCCCCGCGCCGCACTGGCCATGTCCCCGGACGTCGCCTCGGCGGTCCTCGACGCCGAGTCGCTCACGGCCCTCGCCGCGCTGTGCGACCTCGCACCGCTCCCGGTCCTGGACGACCTGACCACGCCCCGCGCCCGCACCGTGCTCGCCGACGTCGAGCTGCTGGTCACCGGCTGGGGCTGCCCGCCCCTGGACGAGGACGTGCTGCGGACGGCGCCCCGGCTGCGGGCCGTCGTGCACACCGCGGGCAGCGTACGCGGCCATGTCACCGACGCCTGCTGGGACCGGGGCATCGAGGTGTCCTCCGCCGCCGCGGCCAACGCCGTCCCGGTCGCCGAGTACACCCTCGCCATGATCCTGCTCACCGGCAAGCGGGCCCTGGAGAGCGCGCGCGACTACCGCGCGTCCCGCGCCCGGACGGACTGGCTGCGCACCTCCCGCTCGGTCGGCAACCACCGCCGTACCGTCGGCGTCCTGTCCGCCTCCCTCATCGGCCGCCGGGTCATCGACCTGCTGCGCCCGCACGACGTCGATGTGCTGCTGTACGACCCGTTCGTCGACGAGGCCGGGGCGAAGGAACTCGGTGTGGAACGCGTGGGTCTGACCGAGCTGTTCCGGCGCGGCGACACCGTGAGCGTGCACACCCCGCTGCTGCCCGAGACCCGCGGCCTGGTCGGCCGGGAACTGATCGACTCCATGCGCCCCGACGCCGTACTGATCAACACCGCGCGCGGCGCGGTCGTCGACCAGGACGCGCTCGCCGACGCCGCGCTGGCCGGCCGCATCCGCGCCGTGCTCGACGTGACCGACCCCGAAGTCCTGCCGCCCGAACACCCGTTGTGGGAGTGCGACAACGTTCTCCTCACCCCCCACCTCGCCGGCTCCCAGGGCAACGAGTGGCGCCGGCTGGCCGATCTCGCCCTCTCCGAGATCACGCGCTGGACCTCCGGAGAGGGCTTCCTCCATCCCGTACGACGCGAAAGGCTGGCCTTCCTGGCATGAGCATCCCCTTCGAACTGCCCGCCGACGACCACGGTGTCAGCCCCCGCACCGGATACACCCGAGCCCACTGGGAGGCCGTGGCCGACGGACTCCTCGCGGCGGCCTGGCGCTGGAGCACCCCCGGCTGCGCGCTGCTCGACCTGCCGGGACGCCCCTCCCGCTCGGGAGTGCGCTCCGACGGCCTCGAAGGCTACGCCAGGACGTTCCTCGCCGCCGCCTTCCGCGTCGCGGGCGCGGGCGGGGACGACCCCCACGGCCTGCTGGAGCGGTACGCGAGCGGACTCGCCGCCGGCACCCGGACCCCCGGCCGCGACGACACCGAGTCCTGGCCGCTGATCCTCGACCACGACGTGCAGGGCCAGCCCATGGTCGAGTCGGCGTCCGTCGCGCTCGGCCTGCGGCTGACCGCCCCCTGGCTGTGGAAGCACCTCGACCCCGGTGTGCAGGACCGCGCGGAGGAGTGGCTGCGGGGCTCGCTGCGGCACACCCCGGCACCCAACAACTGGTACCTCTTCCCGTACACGGTCGCCGGGTTCCTGGAGTCCGTCGGACGCGGCGACGCCGAGACGGCTGCCGCGCGGCAGCGGGCGCTGGAACTGCTGGAGAGCTGGTACCGGGGCGACGGCTGGTACGCCGACGGGGACGGACGCGCCTTCGACCACTACAACGGCTGGGCCCTGCACCTCTATCCGGTCCTCGACGCCCGTCTCGCGGGCGACGGTGAGGCGTCGGCCCTGCACGGAGAACGGCTGCGCGCCCATCTGGAGGGCCACGCCCTGATGTTCGGCGCGGACGGGGCACCGCTGCACTTCGGCCGGTCACTGACGTACCGCTTCGCCGCCTCGGCGGCCGTCGCGCTGGGCGCCCTCACCGGGCACACCCCGCTGACCCCGGGCGCCTCCCGCCGCATCGTGAGCGGAAGCCTGCGCCACTTCCTGGACCGGGGCGCGCTGACCGCCGACGGCCTGCTGAGCCCGGGCTGGTACGGCCCGCACGAGGCCAGTCTGCAGAGCTACTCCGGCCCGGCGTCACCGTACTGGGCGTCGAAGGCCTTCGTCGCGCTGCTCGCCCCCGCCGGCCACGCGTTCTGGACGGCCCGCGAGGAACCGGCACCGGTGGAGGAGTCCGACCGCGTGCTGGCGCTGCCGGCGCCGGGACTGCTCGTCCAGGCGACCCGCGCCGACGGGATCGTACGGCTGCACAACCACGGCAGCGACCATGTGCGCCCGCACGAGGGCGAGACGGCGGACGGGGACGACCCGCACTACGGGCGCCAGGCCTACTCCACCCGCACCGGCCCCACCGCACCCGGGAACGTCGCCGACAACCACCTGTCGGTGGAGACCGGCGGCCGGACCAGTGTGCGCCGCCGCATCCACCCCCTGGGCGCGGGACACGGCGACGGCTGGGGCTGGGCGGCATCGTGGCACCGGCCCGTGTTCGCCGGCGGTCCGCCGATGGTCCCGGGCCTGCGGGTGGAGAGCGTGACGGTGGCACACGGCCGTCACGAGCTGCGCGTGCACCGCGTCGTGGGGGCGCCGGAGGGATCCCGGCTCACCCACACCGGCTGGGCCACCGGCCCGGAGGAGCCGCTGACCTCCGCCCTGTACGGCCTGCACGGCTGGGACGACCCGTCCCCCACTCCGGTCCGCGCCCCCCAGGGCACGGCCTGGACCCGCTGGGCCCACGTCCCGCGCCTCACCGGCAGGTGCGCGGGCACCTCCGTGCACATCGGTCTGGCCTCCCTCACGGCGGACGCGGACGCCGCGCCCCTGTCGGAGGCCGTCGAGGAGGTCCGGGTGGACGACGGGACGGTCGAGGTCGTCTGGGCCGGCGGCACGGCCCGTACCCGGATCACCTTCGAGCCGGTGGAGGTGAGTCACACGGAGCGGTGAGCGGCCGGCACGACCTCAGGACCGCGCGTCGTCGGTCTTCGGGGCCGGCTCGGCGCTGTCGGGCGTGGTGTAGAAGACCGACGAACCCTGCTTGGTGCGCTGGGCCTGGTTGCGGGCGACCAGGCCCTCCAGGGTGCTGCGCACGACCGTGGTCTTGACGGCGCGCCCGGGGTGGGCCTGCTCGAGCGCGCCGGCGATCTCCGCCGCCGAGCGGGGCTCGCTCTGCTCACCCAGGTGCCGGCGGACGAGATCGACCAGCTTGGGCCCGTCCGCCTTCGCGGCGGGCGGCTTGCGCGTGGACTTCCCCGACGCGGCGGGCTTCCCCGACACGGCGGGCTTCCCGGATGCGGCGGACTTCCCGGACGCGGTGCGTGCGGCGACCGTCCTCCTCGCCCGCTTCGGCTTCTCCGCGCCCGACTCGGGCCCCGACTCGGCCTCCGACCCGGTGCTCGACTTGGCACCCGACTTGGCGCCACCCCTCCTGCGAGGCGCCGGCACGGTCGCACCGTCCGGCACCGTGTCGGCCTCCGGCGCGTCCACGGCCTCTGGCGCGTCCGCCGTCTGCGACGTGCCCACGGCCTCGGCGGGCGCCCGGACGAGCCCCAGCGCCTGCTGCATGTTCACCAGAATGGTGTGGTCGTGCTGAAGCACGGTCAACTGCTCCTGCAGCGCCGCGATTTCCGCGGTGACCCGCTCCTGCTCCTTGACGTTGCGCTCCAGATCACCCGCTACCTGAGCGGAGTACTGCGACGTGAGGTCGGTGGCCGCGGTCGAGTTCTCGGACATGGCGGTGCCCCTTTCTGCCCGTTGGTTCCCTCGGTGGCCAGTCATGGTACGGCCGAGCGCGGTTGACCGTTTCTCCTGTGAGGTCACCGGTTGACGTTCTCACGCGGCACGAGGGACGGCGCGGACCCAGGGAACGTTGTGTGCATGCCATTGACAAGAGAGGCGCGAGCCGGAAACTTCAATCCGGAAGCCGCAATAAATCAACTGTCTAGCGCAAAAGCCGTACTTGATCGTGGCAATCCATGTCAGGAGCACCGACTGCCTGGTCGGCCACCCGCCCCAGCACCCGCCGCGGAACGAGGACCTCATGAGACGGAAGCGTTTCGGCCCATGGACGATCACCGGCCTGCTCCTGGCCGGCCTGGTCGCCTTCGGCCTCCAACCCGGTACGGCCACCGCCGCGTCGAAAGCGGTCCGTGGCCCCAACATGGCGCTCGGCAAGAGCGTCACGGCAGGCGGCTCCCACGCCGGCTATCCCGCCGCCAACGTCACCGACGGCAGCCAGCTGAGCTACTGGGAGGGCCCGGCGGGGGCCTTCCCGCAGTGGATCCGCGTCGACCTGGGCGGCACCGTCGAGGCCGAGCAGGTCGTCCTCGAGCTGCCCACCGGCTGGGAGGCCCGTACCCAGACCCTCTCCGTCGAGGGCAGCACCGACGGCTCCTCCTTCACCGCGCTGTCGGGCTCCGCCGCCCACCGCTTCGACCCCGACGGCGGCAACACGGTCACCGTGGACTTCCCCGCCCGCGACGTGCGCCACATCCGCGTCCGGGTGAGCGCCAACACCGGCTGGAACGCGGCCCAGTTGTCGGAGATCGAGGTCTACGGCGGTGACGACGACGGCGGCGGTCCGGAGGAACCGCCGGCCGACGGCACCAACCTGTCGCTCGGCAAGCCGATCGAAGCCTCCTCCACAATTCACTCGTTCGTGGCGACCAACGCCAACGACGGGCAGGCGGACACCTACTGGGAGTCCAGCGGCCACCCCGCCACCCTCACGGTCGAGCTGGGTGCCGACGCGGACCTCAGCGGTGTCGTCGTCAGGCTCGACCCCGGCGCCGCCTGGGCGAAGCGGACCCAGAGCATCGAGGTCCTGGGCAGGGGACAGGTGTCGGACGGCTTCACCTCGCTGAAGGCCCGCGCCGACTACACCTTCGACCCCGGTGCGGGTGGCAACACCGTCACCATCCCGGTCACCGGCCGCTACGCCGACGTGCGACTGAGGTTCACGCACAACTCCGGCGGATACGGCGCCCAGGTGGCCGAGTTGCAGGTCATGGGCGCCGCCGCCCCCAACCCCGACCTGGTCGTCTCCGACCTCACCTGGACGCCCGCGTCCCCGGCCGAGACGGACGCCGTCACCGTCCGCGCGACCGTGCGCAACGCCGGGACGGCCGCGTCCGCCGCCGCCACGGTCGATGTCAGCCTGGAGGGCACCGTCGCCGGCAGCGCCCCCGTCGGAGCGCTCGCCGCGGGCGCCTCGACGACCGTCTCCGTGGACGTGGGCAGGCGCGCCCGGGGGAGTTACACCGTGTCCGCCGTGGTCGACCCCACGGACACCGTCCCCGAGCAGGACGACACCAACAACAGCCGCACCGCGACCGGCAAGCTGACCGTCGCGCAGAGTCCGGGCCCCGATCTGGAGGTCCGGAGCATCAGGACCGACCCGGCGAGTCCCGCCACGGGCGCGTCGGTGTCCTTCACCGTGTCCGTGCACAACCGGGGCACCTCGGCGGCCCCCGCAGGCTCGGTGACCCGTCTCGCCGTCGGCGACAGGACCCTCGACGGAGCCACCGGGGCCGTCGCCGCGGGCGCCACCGCCGAGGTCGACATCAGCGGCACCTGGACCGCCACCGGCGGCGCGAGCCTCCTCACCGCCACCGCGGACGCCATGGACACCGTCGACGAGACCGACGAGAACAACAACATCCTCACCCGCTCCGTCGTCGTCGGCCGCGGCGCCGCCGTGCCGTACACCGAGTACGAGGCGGAGGACGGCACCTACCGGGGCACGCTCCTCACCGCCGACGCCAAACGGACCTTCGGCCACACCAACTTCGCCACCGAGTCCTCCGGACGCGAGTCGGTCCGCCTCGACTCCACCGGCCAGTACGTGCAGTTCACCTCCGGCAGCCCGACCAACTCGATCGTCGTACGCAACTCGATCCCGGACGCGCCGGGCGGGGGCGGCACCGAGGCCACCCTCAGTCTCTACGCCGACGGCGAGTTCGTGCAGAAGCTCGGCCTCAGCTCCAAGCACAGCTGGCTGTACGGCGACACCGACGCCCCCGAGGGACTCACCAACACCCCGGGGAGCGACGCCCGCCGTCTGTTCGACGAGTCCCACGCGCTGCTCGGTGCGACCTACCCGGCGGGCACCGTCTTCCGGCTCCAGCGCGACGCCGGCGACACCGCCGCCTTCTACATCGTCGACCTGGTCGACCTGGAACAGGTGGCGCCGCCCTCCGCCAAACCGGCCGGATGCGTCTCCATCACCGAGTACGGGGCCGTCCCCAACGACGGCATCGACGACACCGACGCCCTCCAGCGCGCCGTGACCGCCGACCAGAACGGGCGGATCGACTGCGTGTGGATCCCGCCGGGCCAGTGGCGCCAGGAGCAGAAGATCCTCACCGACGACCCGCAGAACCGCGGACAGTACAACCAGGTCGGCATCCGCGACGTCACCGTCCGCGGCGCCGGCATGTGGCACTCCCGGCTCCATACGCTGACGCCACCGCACCAGGCGGGCGGCATCAACCACCCCCACGAGGGCAACTTCGGCTTCGACATCGACGACAACACCAAGATCTCGGACATCGCGATCTTCGGCTCGGGCACCATCCGCGGCGGCGACGGCGGAGCCGAGGGCGGGGTCGGCCTCAACGGCCGGTTCGGCAAGGGCACGAAGATCAGCAACGTGTGGATCGAGCACGCCAACGTCGGTGTCTGGGTGGGACGCGACTACAGCGACATCCCCGAGCTGTGGGGTCCGGCCGACGGACTGCGATTCAGCGGCATGCGGATCCGCAACACCTACGCGGACGGCATCAACCTCGCCAACGGAACACGTAATTCCGAGGTGGAGAACTCGTCGTTCCGCAACACCGGCGACGACGCGCTCGCGGTGTGGGCCAGCAAGTACGTCAAGGACCCGTCGGTCGACATCGGCCATGACAACCACTTCCGCAACAACACCGTCCAACTGCCCTGGCGCGCCAACGGCATCGCCGTCTACGGCGGCTACGGCAACACCATCGAGAACAACCTCATCCACGACACGATGAACTACCCCGGCATCATGCTGGCGACCGACCACGACCCGCTGCCCTTCTCCGGGCAGACCCTCATCGCCAACAACGGCCTCCACCGCACCGGCGGCGCCTTCTGGAACGAGGACCAGGAGTTCGGGGCGATCACCCTGTTCGCCCAGGGACCGGACATCCCCGGTGTGGTCATCCGTGACACCGACATCCACGACTCCACCTACGACGGCATCCAGTTCAAGTCCGGCGGGGGAGCGGTGCCGGACGCCCGGATCACGGGCGTCACCATCGACAGGTCCACCAACGGGTCCGGCATCCTCGCCATGGGCGGCGCCCGCGGCAGCGCCACGCTCACGGACGTCACCATCACCGGTTCGGCCGAAGGGGACGTACTGATCGAACCCGGCTCGCAGTTCGTGATCAACCGGTAGCGCCGCTCCCGCGCGCTGCTCCGTCCGGCGGGCCCGTACTCCACCCGGAGTGCGGGCCCGTCACCCGGACGGACCCCCTCCCGCGCTCCTCCCGGGCAGCGCAGATGGGGGACTTCGGCGGACTCGCGCGGGGAGCTGACGCGATTCCGGGAAGTCGAAGTCAGGCTGAGGACATGGCTTCATCGATCGACTGCCCGCCCCGTCCGCGCCACCGTGCTCCGTACCGTGCCTCCGTCCGTGCGCGTGGCCGGGCGGTGCGGGCGGCCGTCGCCCTCGCCGTGCTGACGGCCCTGAGCGGATGCGGGACGGACACCGGAACCACGGCGCGGGACACCCCGGCGGCCACCGCACCGGCGGGCGGCGCACCGGGCTCGGCCCACACCGCGCCCGGTACCGCCGACGCCACGCCGGGCCCCGCCGGCACCGCACAGGGCCGGCCCGGCGCCGCAGCGCAGACACCACCGCCCGCCCGGATCCCCGGCCTCGGCCCCCGGACCCGGGCGTGGATCCCCGCGACCGCCCGCCAGGTGGTCGTCGTCACCGGCCGGGACAAGGACGCCAACCGCTCGGAGGCCGTGCTGTACCGGCACACCGGCTCCGGATGGGAGGGGGGCCCGGCATGGCCCGCGCGCAACGCCCTCAGGGGCTGGACCGACGACCACTGGGCGGGCGACCTCCGCTCACCCGTCGGCGTGTTCACCCTCACCGACGCCGGGGGGCTGCTGCCCGATCCCGGCACCGAGCTGCCGTACGACCGGTCGGAGGGGTTCGCGGTCGGCGGCACCGGCTTCGAGGGCGAGCCGCTGGAAGGTTCCTTCGACTACGTCATCGCCATCGACTACAACCGCGAGCCGGGCACGTCCCCGCTGGACCCGACCCGTCCGCTCGGTGCCGGCCGGGGCGGCGGCATCTGGCTGCACGTCGACCACCAGGGGCCCACCCAGGGCTGCGTCAGCCTCTCGGAGCGCCACATGGAGGAACTCCTGCGCACCCTCGACCCGGACCGGCACCCGGTGATCGTCATGGGCGACGCCGACTCGCTGAGCCGGTGAGCGGCCCGCCCGGCCGTGCGGGTCAGGGCGCGATGCCGACCCCTTCGACACGGCTCCACGCCTTCTCCCGCGCGGCCGTCATGGCCGGCCACGTCGTACCACCCGGGCGCGGCACGACGCGCGAGGCGTACGACGACGGCCGGTACTCCGGCTCGTAGAAGCACCCGGTGTCATACGTACGGTCGAACGCGGCGCAGGAGGAGGCGACCGACCGCGGTGTCGGCCGGTCACCGGTGCGCACCCAACGGTCCAGGGCCGCGATGGAGGTGGCGTACTCGGACGTGCTCAGCGCGCTGTGCTCGTGCTCGTCGGTGAACGTCTGCACCAGGTGCCGGTCCCGGTGGGCGCCGGCGAGCGTGTCGCGGTAGGCCGCCTCGTGCTCGACGAACGCGGTGGGGTCGTCGACGGCGTGCAGTGTGAGCACCGGGATCTTCACCTTGCCGGTGAGGTCGCTGTCGTAGGACAGGTCGCGCTCGGCCGTCGGATCGGCGGTGAACCGCTCCACACCCGCGTTGAGCGCCTCGTCGTCGTGCGAACCGGAGTACCGTACGCCCTCGTTGGTGAACGGGTTGCGGTCCCCCAGCCGCTTGTGCACGATGTCCCGGAACGTGAAGACCGAGAAGCGCAGGTGCGACTCCAGTGTGCGCTCGGGGACCTTCGTGACGGCGAGGATGTTGTCCAGGTTGCGCTGCTGGAGCGCGGTGCGCTCCTCGGGCGGGGACGCGTATCCGGTGCACTCCTGCAGCCGGGCGCGCATCCCGGCGGTCGTCAGCGTCGACGTGGGGCGCAGGCCCTGCCACAGCGGGTACTGCGGCTCACCGGGACGCGGCAGGTTCTGGCAGTAGTACTGGTAGACGACGCGCAGGTCGACCCGGTAGTCGTAGCCGCGCGAGCCGCCGCCGAGGACACCGTTGGTGAGCAGTGCGCCGTCGTAGGGACCGCTCGCACCGCCGTACATCTCGACGGTCCTGGCGGCCACGTTGCCGCCCCAGGACTGGCCGTGGAGGTACGTCCGCCCCGGCCGGCCGAACTCCTCGGTGAACAGACGGCGGAGGTTCTCGGTGTCGGTCGCGGCCATCCGCGTGCCGTAGCCGCCCCGGCGGTACGCCGAACCGGCCCAGGCGTAGCCCTGGTCCACCATGACCTGCCAGCGCTCCAGGTCCTCGACGCCGCGCCCGGGGTCGGACCCGTCACCCAGATCGGGGCCGCCGTGGGCGTGGACGACGAGTTTCTTGTTCCAGTGCTCGGGGATCGCGATCGTGTAGTACGCGCCGTTCGTGTCCCGGCCGGTGTAGCAGGTGGCCTTCTCCGCCAGGCCGGCGGGGCAGGTGACGGGGGCCGGGCCGGTGCTCTCGGCCCGGGCGGCCGGTGCCTGGGTGAGGGCGCCGATGACGGCAGCGGCGAGGACCGGGCCCACCGCCCGCCGGCGGGAACGGGGCAGTCGGGGAACGCGGGTGACATGACGTGATCTGTTGCGCATGGGCCAGGATGCTAGGAACCCCGGTCCGGGAGGGCCATGGAACCGGTGTTTACGTTCATAGTGTTCGCCCCCGCCGCCCTTACCCGTCCCATCCCGGGGGCGCTGCCCCCGTACCCCCGCTCCTCAAACGCCGGAGGGGCTGAGAG
>NZ_JBHWHX010000035.1:0-79973 GCF_042732315.1 Streptomyces sp. NPDC059787 | reverse complement strand
ACCGTGCACCCCCGCCGTAACGGCGGGGGTGCACGGTCCTGCCGCGAGGGCTCATGAACCGGCCGTCCCCCGGTGCTCCGCCGCGATGCCGAAGCGCTGCCGTTCGCGGGGAGCGGACGCGACCTCGCGGACGCCGGCCACCGTGCTGATCACCTGCTCCTCGGCGGACTCCGGCGCCTCCTTGAGTTCTTCGAGTCGTCGCAGGTCATCGGCGGACACGAGGGCGACGAGGGGCTTTCCGTGCCGGGTCACGACGACGCGCTCACCGCCGTACACCACGCGGTTGATGAGGTCGGCGAGCTCAGCCCTGGCTTGGGTAACCGGAATCTCGTAGGCCATGAAGCCATCATAACGTCACGTACGTCCTGTACATTTTTTACAGAGACAACCAGACAGGAGGGGCTCCCATGACCCGACCGTCCGCCCGCCACGTCCTGCCCGAGCTCACCGAACGCACGGCATCGGGGATCCGGACGACGGACCCCTACTCGAAGCTGCTCGAGGAACGGATCGTCATCCTCGGGACGCAGGTCGACGAGACCTCCGCGAACGACGTGATGGCGCAGTTCATGTACCTGGAGCACCACTCCCCCGACCGGGACATCTCGCTCTACGTCAACTCCCCCGGCGGCTCCTTCCACGCCATGTCGGCGATCTACGACACACTGCGCTACGTCTCCTGCGACGTGCAGACGATCTGTCTGGGCCAGGCGGAGGGCGCCGCCGCGCTGCTGCTGGCCGCCGGCACCCCGGGCAAGCGGCTGCTGCTGCCCGGTTCCCGTCTGGTGCTCCGCCAGCCCTCCCTCCTGGAGCCGGTCGAGGGACAGACCAGCGATCTGGCGATCCAGGCCGAGGAGCTGGTCCGCATCCGGTCGCGGATGGAGGAGATCCTGGTCCGGCACACGGGCCGCAGCGCGGAGCAGGTCCGGGCGGACATCGAGCGGGACAAGGTCCTCGACGCGCAGGCGGCGGTGGAGTACGGCCTGGCGGACCGGATCGTGCCCGGCCGCAGGAACCTGTTCCCCGCCTCCGGCGCGAGGTGAGCCGCGGATGCTGCCACCGGAGCTGCCGCCGCTGCCCGCGCTGACCCGCGCGGAGGCCGAGTTGATCGACCGTTACCTCGAGGCCGTCGACCTGCTCGGCCGGGTCAACCCGGCCCTGGGCGGTGACACCTACCGCGGACTGCGCGCGGCTCAGGCGCTGGTCGGCAAGGCCGTCGCGCTGCGCGACGCGCTGACCCTGATGCACCGGCGCGGCGAGAGCGAACTGCACTCCGACACACTGGCCCGGGCCCTGCGCGTGCTGGACGGCGAACGGCGCACGGCCAGGGTCACGCTGCCGCCGGCCCCCGGCAGTTGACCCCCGTCGGCCCCGGACGGCGGCCCCGGTCGGCGGTGCGTCCCGGCCGGGGGTTGAAACGGACCAAACGGCGTACCCCCGTCCGGCGTAGACGAACCTGCTGTTTTCGGGCGCACGGAGTTGCGCAACGCGCGTACCGCACGGACGGAACGGTGCTTTCCACCCCTGGTCCGCGGCTCCCCCGGGCCCTCGGCGGGGGCCCGAACACGGAGGCGTCCACCCGAACGGGTGATTGGTGAGTAACAACACAAACCCCACGTTCCGTTGGGATTTCGATCGCGCCATGAGCCAAGATCCCTGACTGACGACAAGACCCCGCCGCCGCGGCGGGGCGATCCGGGCGGACGCCGAGTCCTGCCGCCGCCCGGATGACCGGTCGACAGGAGTGGATCGGCAGGAGTGGAGGACCCAGGCACGACGGGCCGCCGGGACGTCAGTTCCGAGCAGTCCTTGGGGTGAAGCCGCACATGTGCGGCCGGGCCACTTCGCCAGCCCGAATCCGACAGGTCATCCTTCACAGGCGGCTGACGAAGGGTTGCGCATGACTGCGCTCAATCGTGTCCCGTCTCTCATGGCCCGGGCCGGCACGGCCTCGGCCCTCACCCTGGCCGCCGTGGGCGGCTCCATCATGGTCCCCGGCGCCGCCTCGGAGGCGGCCGCCGCGGGCCTGGCCACCAAGGCGCTGAACATCGCCGCCTCCAAGAAGGGCTCGCCCTACAAATGGGGCGCCACGGGACCGTACAGGTTCGACTGCTCGGGTCTGACGCTGTACTCGTTCAAGAAGGCGGGCAAGAAGCTGCCGCGCACCGCCGCCCAGCAGTACAACAAGACGCGCCACATCTCCGCCGGGAACCGCAGGGCGGGAGACCTGGTGTTCTTCCATTCGGGTGGCTACGTCTACCACGTCGGCATCTACGCGGGTAAGGGCAAGATCTGGCACGCCCCGAAGACCGGGGACGTGGTGCGCCTGCAGAAGATCTGGACCCGCAGCGTCTCGTACGGCCGGGTGAGGTGACCGCGGCGGGCGGCGGTGCCCCGGGGCACCGCCGCCCGGTCACTGCTCCTGCTGTCCCGCCGCCGTGACCGCCTCGGCGGCCTGGACGGTCCACGGGAGTTCGACCGACACGGTCTTGCCGCCCTCGCGCGTGGGGCGGATTCTGAGCCTGCCGCCGCACTCCGCGGTCAGCCAGCGGATGATGACCAGCCCGCGGCCGTTGTCCTGCTGGACCGCCGCGGGCAGCCGCTTGGGGAACCGCGGGTGGCTGTCCGTGACACCGATGTGCACCCGTTCGTCACGGACCAGGACGACGTCCACGGTGAACGTGGGCGACTGCCCGAACGTGTGCTGCACCGCGTTGGTGGCGAGTTCGGAGACGATCAGCCGGATGGTGTCGCACAGTTCCGCGTCCGCCGGCATGCCCCATTCCTCCAGCGTGCCCACCACATGGGCACGGGCGGCCGACACCGAGGCGGGATCGCTCGGCAGAGTGACGGATGCTTCCAGATGGTCTGCCATGGCGACGTCGTCCCTTTCCCACGGGGCCGCAGTCCGACACGGAGCGGATGGTTCGAGTACGGTCCCGCACTGGTGCTTCGCCGCCAGACTGCCATCCCCGCACGGCGCAGGACGGCGATCCACCAAGATGTGCATATATCTGTCGCTCAAAACGGTGAACTCTGCGACGGGAGACCGTATCCGGGCGACCCGGAAGGAGTAAGGAGAAGTCCATGCAGCACGGTCCCGCGGTGCGCCGCCGGAAACTGGGTGCCGAACTGCGCGCGCTGCGCACCTCGGCGGGACTCACCAGCGGTGAGGCGGCCCGCCTTGCGGGCTGGCACCAGTCGAAGGTGAGCCGGATCGAGACGGGTACGAGCGGGGTGAAACCGGCCGACGTGCGGTTACTGCTCGACGCCTACGGCGTGGCCGACCCGCAGCTGCGGGAGTTGCTGCTGGTGCTGTCGGGCTCCGGTGACGGCGACGGACGGCATCACTGGTGGCACGCCTACCGGGGCGTACTGCCGCCGACCTACCGGGACTTCATCAGCCTGGAGTCGCAGGCGAGCGCGATGCGCACCCTGGAGACCACGGTGATCCCGGGGCTGCTGCAGACACCGGAGTACGCGCGCGCCGTGACGGAGGCGGCCCTGGAGGACGCGTCGGAGGAGCGCCTGGACGCGCTGGTGGAGGTGCGGCTGGCCCGGCAGGACGTGCTGCGGGCGACGCCGCCGCTGGAGCTCAGCGCGGTCCTGGACGAGGCGGTGCTGCGCCGGGAGGTCGGCGGTCCCGGCGTGATGGCCCGTCAGCTCAACCGGCTGGTCGAGGCGGCCCGGCTGCCCCAGGTGCGGTTGCAGGTCCTGCCGTTCAGCGCCGGCGCGCACATCGGCGTGACCGGCCCTTTCGTAATCTTTTCATTTTTGCGCACTTCTGATCTGGACGTGGTTGTTCTCGACCACTTGACGAGTAGCCTCCATCTGGAGCGGAAAGAAGACCTCCGGGTGTACTCGGAGGCCTTCGACGCCCTCTCGATCCACGCCCTTTCACCCGAGGACTCGTTGGATTTCATCGCCGGCGCAGCCGCCGGCGCGTAAGGAGGCACGATGCCCGTACCGCCTCGGACCATCCCTTCCGGCCTCGCACTGCGCGATGTGAGGTGGCTGCGCAGCAGCTACAGCACGGGGGCGAACAACTGCGTGGAGACGGCCCGGCCGGCCGCCGGCCCCCTGGCCGGACTGCTCGCCGTGCGCGACTCCAAGGCCCCGGACGGGCCCGCGCTGCTCTTCTCCCCCGCCAGCTGGACGGAGTTCGTGACCGCGGTCGGCTGACGACCCGACCGGTCAGCCCGTCGTCGGGCGACGCACGGCCGTGTCCCGCCGACTCATGGCCGCGTCTCGCCGATCACCCGTACAGCGCGTTCGATCTCCGCCCCGGACAGGTCCGCGCGGGCGGTCAGTCTGAGCCGTGAGACACCGTCGGGCACGGAAGGAGGACGGAAGCAGCCCACGGACAGACCGGCCGCCCGGCAGTCGGCCGCCCATCGCACGGCCTGTTCCGGGGAAGGGGCGCGCACGGAGACGACCGCGGCGTCCGGGCGCACCGCTTCCAGACCCGCGGCCGTCAGCCGGGAGTGCAGTTGCCGCGCCACCTCGCCCGCCCGTGCCGCGCGCCCCGGCTCACGGCGCAGCAGCCGCAGGGCCGCCAGGGCCGCCCCCGCCGCGGCGGGGGCGAGTCCCGTGTCGAAGATGAACGTCCGGGCCGTGTTGACCAGGTGTCCGATCACCCGGGCCGGGCCGAGCACCGCTCCGCCCTGGCTGCCGAGCGACTTGGACAGCGTCACCGTCACGACGACGTCGTCGGCGCCCGCCAGTCCCGCCGCGTGCGGGGCCCCGCGTCCGTCGTCGCCGAGCACACCGAGACCGTGCGCGTCGTCGAGCACCAGACCCGCGCCGTGCTCCCGGCACGCCTCGGCGAGCCCGGTGAGCGGGGCGGCGTCGCCGTCCACCGAGAACACCGTGTCGGACACCGCGACCGCGGGCCCGTCGTGCCCGTCCAGCGCCTTGCGCACGGCGTCGGGATCGGAGTGCGCCACGACCTGCGTGGTGCCGCGGGCGAGCCTGCAGCCGTCGATCAGCGAGGCGTGGTTGCCCGCGTCGGAGACGATCCTGGAGCCGAGCGGGGCCAGCGCGGTGACGGCGGCGAGGTTGGCCGCGTAACCGGAGGAGAAGACCAGGGCCGCCTCGAAGCCGCAGAAGGCGGCCAGTTCGCGTTCCAGTTCGGTGTGGAGCCCGGTGGTGCCGGTGACGAGCCGGGAGCCGGTCGACCCGCCGCCCCAGGTCCGCGCGGCCCGCGCGGCGCCCTCGGTGACCTCCGGATGCCGGGCCAGACCCAGGTAGTCGTTGCTCGCCAGATCGAGCAGCGGCGTGTCGGCGGCCCGGGGACGCAGGGTGCGTACGAGTCCGGCCCGGCGGCGCAGTTCCGCCTGCTCGTCGATCCAGCCGAACGCCATGGGTCCTCCGGGGTTTTTGTAGGCAGTGCACAGACATTAGCGGGAGGCCGGACGGACCACTGTGTGGCAATACCCACACCTCGAAGTGCCCCTGTTGTACGAACTCTCCTTGGCCCCGGCGGGTCGGGTAGGACAGGATCGGCTCTCATGAACCTGCTGAACACGCTGGTGGACAAGGGGCTTCGGCGTGAGACGCCGACCCGCGAGGAAGCTCTGGCCGTGCTGGCCACCTCCGACGACGACCTGCTCGATGTGGTGGCCGCGGCCGGGAAGGTGCGGCGGCACTGGTTCGGCCGACGGGTGAAACTCAACTATCTCGTCAACCTCAAGTCCGGCCTGTGCCCGGAGGACTGCTCCTACTGTTCCCAGCGGCTCGGCTCCAAGGCCGACATCCTGAAGTACACCTGGCTCAAGCCCGACCAGGCGTCGCAGGCGGCCGCCGCCGGTCTCGCGGGCGGCGCCAAGCGGGTGTGCCTGGTGGCCAGCGGCCGGGGTCCCACCGACCGTGACGTGGACCGGGTCTCCGACACCATCAAGGCCATCAAGGAACAGAACGAGGGCGTCGAGGTGTGCGCCTGTCTCGGTCTGCTCTCCGACGGCCAGGCGGAGCGGCTGCGCGAGGCGGGCGCGGACGCCTACAACCACAACCTCAACACGTCCGAGTCGACGTACGGGGACATCACGACCACCCACACGTACGCCGACCGGGTGGACACGGTGCGAAAGGCGCACGCGGCGGGACTGTCGGCCTGCTCGGGTCTGATCGCCGGCATGGGCGAGTCCGACGAGGACCTGGTCGACGTGGTCTTCTCGCTGCGGGAGCTGGACCCGGACTCGGTACCGGTCAACTTCCTGATCCCGTTCGAGGGGACGCCGCTCGCCAAGGAGTGGAACCTCACCCCGCAGCGGTGCCTGCGCATCCTGGCGATGACGCGGTTCGTCTGCCCGGACGTCGAGGTGCGGATCGCCGGCGGCCGTGAGGTGCACCTGCGCACGATGCAGCCGCTCGCACTGCACCTGGCCAACTCCGTCTTCCTCGGCGACTACCTCACCAGCGAGGGCCAGGCCGGCAAGGCGGACCTGGAGATGATCGCGGACGCCGGGTTCGAGGTGGAGGGCACCGGGGAGGTGACGCTACCCGAGCACCGCGCGGGGGGCGGCTGCGGCTCCCACGAGGGCGGCGGCGCGTGCGGTCCGGCGACCGCGGACTCCTGTGGGGGCGCACCCGAGGAGCCCCGTACGGACCTGGTCGCCGTGCGCCGCCGGGGAGCCGGAACGGACCTCGCGCCCAATGCCTGAGCGGTCCGTCGCCGAGCTGCTGGAGCTCGACCGGCGGCATGTCTGGCACCCGTACGGGCCCATGCCGGGCCGTCAGGAACCGCTCGTCGTGGAGTCGGCAAGCGGGGTGCGGCTGAGACTCGCCGACGGCTCGGGCGAACTGGTCGACGGGATGTCGTCCTGGTGGTCGGCGATCCACGGCTACAACCACCCGGTGCTCAACGAGGCCGCGCGCGGGCAGTTGGAGCGGATGAGCCATGTGATGTTCGGCGGGCTCACCCATGAGCCCGCCGTGCGGCTGGCGAAGCTCCTTGTCGACATGTCACCGGACGGTCTGGAGCATGTGTTCCTCGCCGACTCCGGATCGGTGTCGGTCGAGGTCGCGGTGAAGATGTGCCTGCAGTACTGGCGTTCGCTGGGCCGGCCGGAGAAGCGGCGGCTGCTGACCTGGCGGGGCGGCTACCACGGCGACACCTGGCAGCCGATGTCGGTGTGCGACCCCGAGGGCGGGATGCACGAGCTGTGGTCCGGCGTGCTGCCGCGCCAGGTCTTCGCGGACGCGCCGCCGGCCGGGTACGAGGAGGAGTACGCGGAGCACCTGCGGTCGGCGGTCGAGCGGCACGCCGGCGAACTGGCCGCGGTCGTCGTGGAGCCGGTGGTGCAGGGCGCGGGCGGGATGCGGTTCCACTCCCCCGCGTATCTGCGGGTGCTGCGCGAGGCGTGCGACGCGCACGGCGTGCTGCTGGTGTTCGACGAGATCGCGACCGGGTTCGGGCGCACGGGCGCCCTGTTCGCGGCGGAGCACGCGGCGGTGACGCCGGATGTGATGTGTGTGGGCAAGGCGCTGACCGGCGGTTATCTGACCATGGCGGCGACACTGTGCACCGCGCGGGTGGCCGAGGGCATCTCGCGCGGTGAGGTGCCGGTGCTGGCGCACGGGCCGACGTTCATGGGCAATCCGCTGGCGGCGGCCGTGGCCTGCGCCTCCGTCGAGCTGCTGCTCGGCCAGGACTGGCGCGCGGAGGTCGAGCGGATCGAGGCGGGCCTGCGGGAGGGGCTGGCGCCGGCGGCCGGGTTGCCCGGGGTGCGGGACGTGCGGGTGCTCGGCGCCATCGGGGTGGTCCAGCTCGATCACGCCGTCGACCTGCGTGCGGCCACGGAGGCCGCCGTGCGCGAGGGCGTGTGGCTGCGGCCGTTCCGCGATCTGATCTACACGATGCCGCCGTACGTCACGGGTGACGCGGACGTGGCGCGCATCGCCCGCGCGGTGTGCGCGGCGGCGAAGGAGGGATGACATGTCGGTGTGGGTGATCACGGGCACGGGCACCGAGGTCGGCAAGACGGTGGTGACGGCCGCCCTCGCCGCGACGGCGCTGGCGGCCGGCCGGTCGGTGGCGGTGCTGAAGGCGGCGCAGACGGGTGTGCGGCCGGAGGAGGCCGGGGACGCCGAGGAGGTCGCGCGGCTCGCCGGTGCGGTGACGACGGCCGAACTGGCCCGGTACCCGGATCCGCTGGCGCCGGCCACGGCGGCCCGCCGGGCCGGCCGGGCGCCGGTGCATCCGCACGAGGTCGCGGAGCGGGCCGCCAAGCTGGCCACGGAGCACGACCTGGTGCTGGTGGAGGGTGCGGGCGGGCTGCTCGTACGGTTCGACGCGGCCGGCGGGACGCTGGCGGACACGGCGGCGCTGCTGGCCGCGCCGGTGCTGGTGGTGGCGTCGGCCGGGCTCGGCACCCTGAACGTCACGGAGCTGACGGCCCGTGAACTGCGCGGGCGGGGCCTGGACCTGGCGGGTGTGGTGATCGGCAGCTGGCCCGCCGAACCCGACCTGGCCTCGCGGTGCAACCTGCTGGACCTGCCGGACGTGACCGGTGCCCCGCTGCTGGGCGCCGTACCGGCCGGGGCGGGCGCGCTGGAACCCGCCGGGTTCCGGTCCTCGGCACCGCACTGGCTGGCGCCCCGGCTCGAGGGGACCTGGGACGCGGAGACGTTCCGGGTGCGCGAGGCGCCCTGACGGCGAGCGGGGGTGTGGATCGTCCGTTCGGGGGAGAATCGCCGTAGGCCCGTTCTGGGGGAGGTCCTCATGCAGCCACGGTCCGGCCGGTCCACGAAGGTGCCGCGGGATGCCGTGCACCATCCGGTGTTCGCGCGGTGCTACGCCCGGCTCAGCGTCGCCGCCGAGACCCGCGCGGGGATGGCCGGGGTGCGGCGCAGACTGCTCGGCGGGCTGTCCGGCCGGGTGATCGAGGTCGGCGCGGGCAACGGTCTGAACTTCGCGCACTATCCGGGCACCGTCTCGGAGATCGTCGCCATCGAACCGGAGCGTGAGCTGCGGGCGCTGGCCGTGGAGGCCGCCCTGCGCGCCCAGGTGCCGGTGGACGTGGCGCCGGGTGCGGCGGAGGCGCTGCCGGTCAAGAGCGAGGCGTTCGACGCGGCGGTGCTCTCGCTGGTGCTGTGCAGCGTCCGGGACGTGCCGCGGGCGCTCGCGGAGCTGCGGCGGGTGCTGCGGCCGGGCGGCGAGGTGCGGTTCTTCGAGCACGGCCGGGGCGGCGGCCGGGTCATGCGCCTCACCCAGCGGGCGCTGGACCGCACGGTGTGGCCGCCGCTGGCCGGCGGCTGCCATGTGGCGCGGGACCCGGTCGGCGCGCTGCGTCGGGCGGGGTTCGAGCTCGGCCCCTACCGGCGGATGCTGATGCCGGACAAGGGGCCGGCGCTGCCCACCTCGTACTGCGTCATGGGCACCGCGTGGCGCCCGACGGGCGACGCGGTGGCCGACGGGAGCTGATCACTCGCACCAGCGGCGCAGCTCGGCGGCGATGTCGTCCACGGTCGCCTCGCCGTCCTTGACCAGGCGGGCCAGGTCACGCACCTGTTCCGGCGAGGTGACGACCTTCGGACCGCTGGCGACGAGATAGGCGTACGCGACGGCGGAGGCGAACAGGGCGTTGGAGCGCTCCAGCGCGGGGATGTGGATCAGCTGCTGGAGCAGCGAGGCGGCGCGGGCGTGCGGGCTGTCGTAGACGGGGACGTCGAATATCTCGGCCTCGTGGCGTGCGACGGCGGCGACGAGGGCGCCCCAGTCGGTGACCTGGGGGTCCCCCGGGGTCTGCCGCTCGGCGAGCATGAGCAGCCACGCGAGGTCGATGCGCAGGTCGTTCAACGGCTCAGCGGCGACCTTCGCGCGTGCCTTCGCGCTCCTTGCCGAATTCTTCGGCGAAGACGCTCTCGTACTGCTTCATGAAGTCGGCGGCGGCCTCGACGAACGCGCGGCCCGCCTCGCCGGTGTCCTGCCGGACCAGTTCCTCGATGTAGCGGTTCACGCTCATCCCGCGCGCCAGGGCACGTTCCCGTGCCGCGCGGGCGGTGCCCTCGTCCACGCGCACGTTCAGCTGGGTCTTCGCCATGTCTCGAAGCTAGCGCCGGAGTGCTAGCGGCGGCAAGTGCCGCGGCGGGACCGGACCGGGTTCATCTGGGTCCTTTCGTGGATGCCCCGCCTTGGGGCGGGGGTGGGGGTACCGCCTCAAGAGGCCATCTCAATTGGTGAAAGACGCCGCCCGTGAGAGTGCGGCGCAGGCGCGAGGGCTTGACCGTGATGTGAGACTTCCGGCATGGACATGGGGCGTGAGTCGCGGTGGGAGAAGGACGCGATGACGGTGGAGATCGTCTTCGCCCTGGTGACTGCCGCCGTGCTGGCTGGGTTGGTTCTTGCCGTCGCCTGGACTCTCGCCCTGACCCTTGACCTCTCTGGATCGGCAGAGAGACACGTACTGGCGGGGGGCGCGCTGCTCGGAGCGGCTGCCGCAGTGTGGCGTCTTTTGCGGGTACTGCTTCGGTTCGACAAGCAGCGCCGCTTGGGCCGCTGACCACGGTTCTTTCCATCAGGCTCGGTAGCCCCTCGGCGTGGGGATCGTTGAGCGGCCGGTGCCGGATGAGCTGTGGGAGCTGTTCCAGCGGGTGGTTCCGGAGGCACCGTCACGACCGCAGGGAGGCGGCCGGCGCCGTCACGGCGACCGTGAGGTGCCGGCTGCGATCGTGTTCGTGGCGACCTCGGGCTGCACGTGGCGGCAGTTGCCGACGGCGTCCTTCGGGCCGTCCGGCGCGACGGCCCACCGCAGGTTCACCGAGTGGACGAAGGCCAGAGTCTGGGCCAAGCTGCACCGCTTGGTCCTCGACGAACTCGGTTCCCGTGGCGACCCGGACTGGTCGCGGTGTGCAATCGACTCGGTGAACATGCGGGCCCTGAAAAGGGGGACCTGACAGGTCCGAATCCTAATGGTCACGCACGGCTCGGGCGCCCCCGCCCACTCCGATCCGGTGCTCTTCCTCGCGGACGGCCGAATCGTGGACGAGATGCGTCAGCCGACGGCGGAGCCGGTGCTGGAACGCATGAAGCGCTTCGACGTGTTCCGCGTCACCGCAGACGACTCCGGCGGCCCCGCTCCGTGAGCGTCGCACATGGACGGGTCGAGGCGACTGGCGGGGTCGGTGGTCCGGATCGTGGAATGTCGTGCCGTGCGGGAGCGCGCGTGCTGTGATCACCGCATGACCGAGCTGCGTGTACGGGCCGCGACGCCCGAGGATCTCGACACCGTGCTGGCCTTCTGGAAGGTGGCCGCCGAGGGGACGAGCATCAGTGACGACCGGGACGGCGTGGAGCGGCTGGTCGCCCGCGACCCCGAGGCGCTGATCCTCGCGGAGAGCGGTGGTGAGCTGGTCGGCACGGTGATCGCGGGCTTCGACGGCTGGCGGTGCCATCTCTACCGGCTGGCGGTGCACCCGGACCGCCGCCGTCGGGGCGTCGCCTCCGCGCTGCTGACCGCCGCGGAGGAGCGGTTCGTACGGCTCGGCGGGCGTCGCGCGGACGCGATGGTCCTCGAGAGCAACGAGACCGCCCACCATGCATGGGGCGCCGCCGGGTATGCGCGGGAGGAACGCTGGCGGCGCTGGGTGAAGCCCCTCACCGGGTGATCCACGGCCCGACAGCGCACCTTTGCCGATCCTTTACCCTTGTGGGGCCACTCGGTCCTCCATGAAAGGTGGTGTGCGTCCGCCCATGGGCGAGCCCCCGGTCCGCGACATCGCGCATCCGTTCCCGTCCTGTCCGACCATGGGACAGAGGTGACCCGATGACCGAAGTGCTCCTCCTCCTGGCGGCGATCCTGCTCTCGCTCGCCTGCGGCGCCTTCGTCGCGGCCGAGTTCTCCCTCACCACGGTCGAGCGGGCCGAGCTGGAGCGGGCCGTCGAGCGCGGCGAACGGGGGGCCGCGGGCGCCCTCAAAGCCGTACGGAACCTGACCTTCCAGCTCTCCGGCGCACAGCTCGGCATCACGGTCACCAACCTGGTGGTCGGCATGCTGGCCGAACCGTCGATCGCCGCGCTGATCGCGGGCCCGCTGGAGGACATCGGCGTCTCCGCTTCGGTGGCGAGCTCCCTCGCCCTGGTGATCGGCACGGCCCTGTCGACGGTGTTCCTGATGGTGGTCGGCGAGCTGGTGCCCAAGAACTGGGCGATCTCCTCGCCGCTGGCCGTCGCCAGACGGGTGGGCAACGCGCAGCGCTGGTTCAGCGCCGCCTTCCGCCCGTTCATCACGCACCTGAACAACACGGCCAACCGCATAGTGCGCCGCATCGGCGTGGAGCCCGCCGAGGAGCTGGAGTCCGCGCGCGGGCCGCAGGAACTCGCGGCGCTCGCCCGGCACTCCGCCCGGGAGGGCGCCCTGGAGCCGGACACCGCCGAGCTCTTCGTCCGCACGCTGAACCTCGCCGACCTCACCGCCGAGAACGTGATGACACCGCGCGTCCAGGTCATCGCGCTGGAGGTGCACGCCACCTGTGAGGACGTGGCCAACGTGACCCGGGCGACCGGGCTGTCCCGGTTCCCCGTCTACCGCGACACCCTCGACGCGGTCGTCGGCACCGCGCACGTCAAGGACGTACTGGCACTGCCCGCGGAGCGCCGCGCCCGGGTGCCCGTGTCGGAGCTGATGCGCGAACCGCTGCTGGTCCCCGGATCGCTCACCGTCGACCGTCTCCTCGACCGGCTCTCCGGGCGGCGCACCATGGCCGTGGTGATCGACGAGTACGGCGGCACGGCCGGCGTGGCCACGCTGGAGGACATCGTCGAGGAGGTCGTCGGCGAGGTCCGCGACGAGCACGACCCGCACGAGACCCCCGACCTGGCCCGGGCCGGCACCGACGAGAACGGGCGCGCCCTGTTCTCGGCCGACGGCTTCGCGCGGGTGGACCAGCTCGCCCGGGTCGGCCTGCGCACGCCGGAGGGACCGTACGAGACCCTCGCCGGACTCGTGGCGGCCGAGCTGGGCCGGATACCGGCCGTCGGCGACACCTTCGAGGTCGCCGGCTGGCGCCTGGACGTGGTGGACGCCACCGGCCACCGCGCGGCACGCGTCCTGCTGCACGCGCCCCTGGACGACCGGCACACGACGGAACAGCGGACGACGGAACGGCCGACGGCCGGGACCACGGATGACAGGGGGGCACGGCGATGACCGTCGTACAGCTGCTGATCGGTCTGGCGACGCTGGTCGTCAACGCCTTCTTCGTCGGCGCCGAGTTCGCGCTGATCTCGGTCCGCCGCAGCCAGATCGAGCCGTACGCCGACAAGGGCGACCGGCGCGCGAAGAGCGTGCTGTGGGGTCTGGAGCACGTGTCCGCGCTGATGGCGGCCGCGCAGCTCGGCATCACGCTGTGCACGCTGGTCCTCGGCATCGTCGCCGAGCCGGCCATCGCGCATCTGCTGGAGCCGGTGTTCCACGCGGTGGGCGTCCCGGAGGGCGCGGGGCACGCGGTGTCGTTCGTGATCGCGCTGGCGCTCGCGACGTATCTGCACATGCTGCTCGGCGAGATGGTGCCGAAGAACATCGCGCTCGCCGAGCCGGTGCGCAGCGCCCTGATGCTGGGTCCGCCGCTGGTGGCGCTGTCCCGCGCGCTGCGCCCGGTGATCTTCACGATCAACGCGTTCGCCAACGCGCTGCTGAAGCTGATGCGGGTCGAGACCCGGGACGAGGTGGTCGCGTCCTTCTCGGACTCCGAGCTGGCCCAGATCGTGAAGGACTCCGGCGAGGCGGGCCTCATCGACGACCGCGCGCGGGAACGGCTGCACGACGCGCTGGAGCTGGGCCGGCGGCCCGTGCGGGACGTGGTGATGCCGCTGGAGCGCGTCGTCTACGCGAGCGTGGGGGTCACCCCGGAGGGGCTGGAACGGCTGTCGGCGGAGTTCGGCTTCTCCCGCTTCCCGGTGGTGGACGAGCAGCGGCGGATCGTCGGCTACCTGCACGTGAAGGACGCCCTCGACACCTCGCCGCGGGACCTGCCGTTCCGGCTGGGCGACATGCGGTCCATCGCGCGGGTGCGGGAGAGCACGCCGATGGACGACGTCCTCACCGCCATGCGGGGCAGCCGTACGCATCTGGCGGCCGTCCTCGGGACCGACGGGCGGCTGGCCGGGCTGGTGACCATGGAGGACGTGCTGCAGGAGCTGTTCGGACAGCGGGTCTGAGCACGGGGAAGGGCGACCGACCGACGGGTATGTGCCACGGGATACCATCTGTGTCGCCATGCAGACTGATCCCACTCCCTCGTACAGCAGCCTCGTCGCCCTCGGCGACTCCTTCACCGAAGGCATGTCGGACCTCCTTCCCGACGGCACCTACCGGGGCTGGGCCGACCTCCTCGCCGACCGGATGGCGGCCGGCACTCCCGGTTTCCGGTACGCCAACCTCGCGGTGCGCGGCAAGCTGATCCAGCAGATCGTCGACGAGCAGGTCGAGGTCGCCGCCGCCATGCGGGCCGACGTCGTCACCCTGGTCGGCGGGCTCAACGACACCCTGCGGCCCAAGTGCGACATGGGGAGGGTGCGGGATCTGCTGACCGAGGCGGTGGAGCGGCTGGCACCGCACTGCGAGCAGCTGGTGCTGATGCGCAGCCCCGGCCGCCAGGGGCCGGTCC
Source organism: Streptomyces sp. NPDC059787 (assembly GCF_042732315.1). NCBI lineage: Bacteria > Bacillati > Actinomycetota > Actinomycetes > Kitasatosporales > Streptomycetaceae > Streptomyces > Streptomyces sp. NPDC059787. The sequence goes on along the minus strand of NZ_JBHWHX010000035.1, from coordinate 65,366 downwards.
TGGAGCGCTTCCGCCCGCGCATGGAGGCGCTGTTCGAGTGCGTCGACGAGCTCGCCGGGAAGCACGGCGCGCTGGTCGTCGACCTGTACGGGGCTCCGTCGCTCGCCGACCCCCGGCTGTGGGACGTGGACCGGCTGCACCTGAACGCGGACGGGCACCGCAGGGTCGCGGAGGCGGTCTGGCAGACGCTGGGCCACGCGCCGGAGGACCCCGAGTGGCATCTGCCCCCGGAGGCGACGCTGCCGCCGCGCTGGATGGCCCGGCGGGTCGCGGACGCCCGGTTCGCGCGGCAGCACCTGCTGCCGTGGATCGGCCGCCGCCTCACCGGCCGCTCCTCGGGCGACGGTCTGCCGCCGAAGCGCCCGGAGCTGCTGCCGTACGAGGGCCTGTAGCGCCGCCTTGTACTTTCCTCCAGGCCACCCGGTGGCGCCGGCCTGCAGGAATCGCCAGTAGACTCCCTGTACGTGACTGCTGCGCCCGCCAAGCCCCGTATCCCGAACGTCCTCGCCGGACGCTACGCCTCCGCCGAGCTCGCCACGCTCTGGTCGCCCGAGCAGAAGGTGAGGCTGGAGCGGCAGCTCTGGCTCGCCGTGCTGCGGGCCCAGAAGGACCTCGGCATCGAGGTGCCCGACGCGGCGATCGCCGACTACGAGCGTGTCCTCGACACCGTCGACCTGGCCTCGATCGCCGAGCGCGAGAAGGTCACCCGGCACGACGTGAAGGCGCGGATCGAGGAGTTCAACGACCTCGCCGGGCACGAGCACGTGCACAAGGGGATGACCTCCCGCGACCTCACCGAGAACGTCGAGCAGCTGCAGATCCGGCTCTCGCTGGAGCTGATCCGCGACCGCGCGGTCGCCGTGGCGGCACGGCTGGGCAGGCTGGCCGGTGAGTACGGCGAACTGGTCATGGCCGGCCGCTCGCACAACGTGGCCGCGCAGGCCACCACCCTCGGCAAGCGGTTCGCCACCGCCACCGACGAGCTGCTCGTCGCGTACGGCCGGGTGGAGGAGCTGCTGGGCCGCTACCCGCTGCGCGGCATCAAGGGCCCGGTCGGCACCGCACAGGACATGCTGGACCTGCTCGGCGGCGACGCGGGCAAGCTCGCGGAGCTCGAGCGGCGGATCGCCGGGCACCTGGGCTTCGCGCAGGCGTTCACGAGCGTCGGTCAGGTCTACCCGCGCTCGCTGGACTACGAGGTCGTCACCGCGCTGGTGCAGCTCGCCGCCGCGCCGTCGTCGCTGGCGAAGACGATCCGGCTGATGGCCGGACACGAGCTGGTGACCGAGGGCTTCAAGCCGGGCCAGGTCGGCTCGTCCGCGATGCCGCACAAGATGAACACCCGCTCCTGCGAGCGCGTCAACGGCCTGATGGTGATCCTGCGCGGCTACGCCTCGATGACCGGCGAGCTGGCCGGCGACCAGTGGAACGAGGGCGACGTGTCCTGCTCGGTGGTGCGCCGGGTGGCCCTCCCCGACGCGTTCTTCGCGCTGGACGGGCTGCTGGAGACGTTCCTGACGGTGCTCGACGAGTTCGGTGCCTTCCCGGCGGTCGTGGCCCGGGAGCTGGACCGCTACCTGCCGTTCCTCGCCACCACCAAGGTGCTGATGGGCGCCGTGCGCGCGGGCGTCGGCCGTGAGGTCGCGCACGAGGCGATCAAGGAGAACGCCGTCGCCACCGCCCTCGCCATGCGGGAGCGGGGCGCCGAGCGCAACGACCTCCTCGACAAGCTCGCCGCCGACGAGCGGCTGCCGCTCGACCGTGCGGAGCTGGAGGCGCTGATGGCGGACAAGCTGTCCTTCACCGGCGCCGCGAGCGACCAGGTCGCCACCGTGGTCGGCCGCGTCGACGAGATCGTCAAGCAGCACCCGGAGGCCGCCGGGTACACCCCCGGGGCGATCCTCTGACACGCTTCACCCAGGAGGAGCTGGAGGCCGCCCGCGACCGTCTCGTACCGGACGTGGTCGCGGACGGCCTGCGCGTGCTGTTCTGCGGTATCAACCCCGGTCTGATGACGGCCGCGACCGGCCACCACTTCGCCCGCCCCGGCAACCGCTTCTGGCCGGCGCTGCACCGCTCCGGTTTCACGCCCCGGCTGCTGCTGCCGTCCGAGCAGCGGGAGCTGCTGTCGTACGGGCTCGGGATCACCAATGTGGTGGCGCGGGCGACCGCGCGGGCCGACGAACTGAGCACCGAGGAGTACCGGGAGGGCGGGCGGCTGCTCGCCCTGAAGACGGCCCGGCTGCGGCCGCGGTGGCTGGCCGTGGTCGGGGTCACCGCCTACCGCGCGGCGTTCGACGACCGGAAAGCGCGGGTCGGGCCGCAGGAGCGGACGATCGGCGACACCCGCGTGTGGGTGCTGCCCAATCCGAGCGGGCTGAACGCGCACTGGACGCCGGCGACGCTGGCGGAGGAGTTCGGCCGGCTGCGGGAGGCCGCGGCCGAGCGGTGACGGCCGGTGGTCAGGGCGGGGGTGCTTCCGTGACCACCGCCAGCAGTCGGATCGCGTCGTCCGGGTCCCGGTCGGCGACCGCGACGGCGACCCAGCGGCCGGTGCCCTGCACCTCCCACACCCGGGCCACGCCTGCGTGGCCGGCGAGCCAGGCCCACGGCTCGGGTATCTCCTTCCACTCGGGGCGCGGGTTCCAGGGGTCGGTGTCTCCCCAGCGGGACGCCAGCACCTCGTACACGGCGTCGTGGTCCTTCTCGAACCGGTCCACCGCGACCGCCCGCCGCGCGGGGTCCCCGGCCGGTCCGTCATCGGTCTCCAGTACGGCGACATGGTGGCCCGGTCCCCCGAAGCCGACGTCCGACGGTCCGTGCTCCGCCGGGAAGGGACGGAAGCACAGCTCGTCGATGAGGGCGATGTGCCGGGCGATGTTCATGGGCCCAGTAAACCCGCCGGCACGGGCGGTCGGCGGGGGGCCGGCCGACTTCCGGTCAGGCGTCGCGGCGGCGCAGGCTCCACGCCCCGGCCGCCAGCGCGGCGGCCGTCCACAGCGCGGTCACCGCCAGTCCCGACCAGGGGCCGAGTGTTCCGTCGTGGGTCTCGTACAGGACTACCTGTCCGGCCCGGTCGGGCAGGAAGTCGGCGACGGTGCCGGCCGCGTCGCCGATCACGAAGGACACGACGAGGATGAAGGGGATCAGCACGGACAGGGTGGCCACTCCGCTGCGCAGCAGGGTCGCGAGGCCCGCGGCGAACAGGGCCATCAGCGTGAGGTAGACGGCGCAGCCCACGACGCCCCGGATCTGCTCGGCCGGGGTGAGGCCGCTCGCCGCCTCGCCGAGCCCCGCCCGCGCCACGAGGAGAGCGGCCAGGGCGGTCAGCAGGCCCACGGCCAGCGTGGGGACGGCAATCGCCGTGACCTTCGCGGCGAACCAGCGTCCGCGCCGCGGGACCGCGGCCAGTGAGAGCCGCAGGGCGCCGTTGTGGTACTCCGCCGATACGGCCATGGCGCCGAAGGAGACGGCGGCGATCTGGCCCGGTGTGACACCGGACAGGGCCGTGAACAGCGGGTCGAGGTCCGGGTCCGGCGTGCCGTCCACTCCGGCGATCGCGGAGAACGCCGTGGTCGCGGCGAACAGCGCGAACAGGGCCCCGGGGAGCGAGCGGACGGTGCGGATCTTCAGCCACTCGGCGTGGAGCACGGGTGCGAACTGCATGGTCAGGCCTCCTGCGGCTGTGCGGCGAACTCGGTCTCGGCGGCGGTCAGGTCCAGATAGGCCTGTTCCAGCGTGCCCTCGTCCGCGGTGAGTTCGAGGATCGGCACCCCTGCGGCGGAGGCGAGGCGTCCGATGTCGTCCACGCGCGCGTCCGGCACGGTCCAGTGGCCGTCCGGGTGTTCCACGGCGTCGTGACCGTGCCCGGCGAGGACGCTCTTGAGGGCGGTGGGGTCGGAGGTGCGGATACGGACCGTGGGGCGCACGCGCGCGTCGACGAACTCCCGCATCGGGGTGTCGGCGAGGAGCCGGCCCCGTCCGAGGACGACGAGGTGGTCGGCGAAGGAGGCGGTCTCGTTCATCAGATGGCTGGAGACCAGGACGGTCCGCCCCTCGTCCGCGAGCCGGCGCAGCAGGGTGCGGATCCACACGATGCCTTCGGGGTCCAGGCCGTTGGAGGGCTCGTCGAGCATGATCACATCCGGGTCGCCGAGCAGCGCGGCGGCGATGCCCAGCCGCTGGCGCATGCCCAGGGAGTAGGTCCGCACCCGGCGGCGCCCCGCGGGGCCCAGGCCGGTCTCCTCCAGCACCTCGTCGACCCGGCGGTCCGGGATGCGGTGGCTCGCCGCCAGGACGCGCAGATGGTCGCGGCCGGTGCGGGAACCGTGCGCGGCCTGCGCGTCGAGCAGGGCGCCGACCCGGCACAGGGGTTCCTCGAGGGCGGCGTAGGCGCGGCCTCCGATGGTGGCGGAGCCGGACGTGGGGCGGTCGAGGCCGAGCACCATGCGCATGGTGGTGGACTTGCCGGCGCCGTTGGGGCCGAGGAAGCCGGTGACGCGGCCGGGCAGGACGCGGAAGGTGAGGTGGTCGACGGCTCGCCGGGTGCCGTACTCCTTGGTGAGGTCCTGGACGTCGATGCTGGTCATGGCAGCAGCGTGACGGCTCGTACGGGGGCGGGGCCTCCCCCGCCGGTGGAGATCGTCTCCCCCGTGCGGGGGAGGTCCGTCGTCGGCGGCGGCTGGCACGATGACGGCATGATCCGCTTGCTGCGCCCGTTCGGCCGGACGGTGACGTACACACGATTGCTGCATCTGTTCATCGCGATCGTGTGGCCGTCCATGTGGCTGTTCCTCGAGGAGGCGTGGTGGACCTGGGCGGCGGCGGCCCTGGTGCTCGTGCCCGTCGGGCTGGTGCCCGCGATGCGCACCGTGGAGGGGTTGCAGGCCAGGCTGCTGCTGACCGGTCAGCGGCACGACAGCGACAGCGCCGGCATCGTCGTCGCGCCGTCCGCCTCCTGGAGCGACCGGGGCAGGCTCGTCGTATGGCTTCAGGCGCGGCTGCTGATCGGCTGCGCGGCCTCCGTGTTCACCGCGAACCTGCTCATGGCCGCGGTGGACCTGGTGGCGGCGGCGTTCGGCGGGGACACGGCCTCCGGCGAGTCGTTCCTCCTCGAAGGCCACAGCTGGTGGCACGTCCTCCTGCTGCCCTTGGTGTCGGTGGTCCTGGCGGCGACCGTGGTCGGCTCGGGCCGGCTGATCACGGCGCTGGCCCGCCGTCTGCTCGGCCCCTCCCCCGCCGAGCGGCTGGCCGCCATGGAGGAACGCACCGAGCAGCTCCTGGAGCGCACCCGTATCGCCCGGGAGCTCCACGACTCCATCGGTCACGCCCTGACCGTGGCCGTCGTACAGGCGGGCGCCGCCCGCGCGGCCGGCGATCCCGCCTTCACCGAGCGGGCGCTGGACGCCATCGAGGAGACCGGCCGGGCCGCGCTGGAGGACCTGGAGCGGGTCCTCGGCGTCCTGCGCGAGTCCGGGAGGCCGGCCGGCGGCCGGCCTGCCCTCACGGACGCCGGCCGGCTGCTGGAGTCCGCGCGGGCTTCCGGCGCGAAGGTCGACGTCGCCATGACCGGGCCCCTGGACACCGTGCCCGGGCCGGTCTCCCGCGAGGGGTACCGCATCCTCCAGGAGGCCCTGACCAATGTGCTGCGGCACGCGGGCGCCGTCCCCGTGCGGGTCCGTATCGCGGTCGACGACGGCTCGCTCGGCCTGGAGGTCCGCAATCCGCTCACCGGGACGGTACCCGGGCCCGGCCGGGGCAGCGGTCTGCGCGGCATACGCGAGCGCGCGGCGCTGCTGGGCGGGCGGGCGCAGACCGGTCCCGACCGGGGTGACTGGCGGGTGCGGGTGGAGCTGCCGTTGCGCTGATCTACGCTGGCCGCATGCCGGTCACCGTTCTGCTCGTCGACGACGAACCCCTCGTACGCGCGGGTCTGCGGGCCGTGTTGGAGGCGCAGCCGGACATCGAGGTCGTCGGGGAGGCGGCCGACGGTGCGGCGGTCGTTCCGCTCGTGCGGCAACTGCGGCCGGACGTGGTCGCCATGGACGTACGCATGCCGCTGCTGGACGGGATCGAGGCCACACGGGCGCTGCTGCGGACGGTCGACGCGCCGCCGAAGATCCTCGTCGTGACGACGTTCGAGAACGACGAGTACGTGTACGGGGCGCTGCGCGCGGGCGCCGACGGGTTCCTGCTGAAGCGGGCACGGCCCGCGGAGATCGTGCACGCGGTGCGGCTGGTCGCCGAGGGCGAGTCGCTGCTCTTCCCCGCCTCGGTGCGCCGGCTCGCGGCCGAGTACGCCGACGGCAACCGCGCGGCGCGCGACGTGCTGGAGCGGGCACGGCTGACCGACCGTGAAGGGGAGGTGCTGCGGCTGATGGCGCGGGGCCTGACCAACGCGGAGATCGCCGCGCGGCTGGTGGTGGGGACGGAGACCGTGAAGTCCCATGTGAGTGCCGTGCTGGCGAAGCTGGGGGCGCGCGACCGGACCCAGGCGGTGATCGCGGCCTACGAGTCGGGCTTCGTGGCGCCGGGCTGAACCCGCGCCCCCCGGGGCGGCCGTGCCCGGAGGTCGCCGGGGTCCGCGGCGCCGAGTACGATCCGCCCAACACGCGCACGAGCTGGGAGGACGGACGGTGGGTCGGCTGACCGGCGGGGACCCCTCGCTGCTGCGAAGGATCAACTCCGCGGTGGTGCTGCACGCGTTGCGGGCGACGGACTGCGCGACGCTGACCGAGGTGACCCGGGTGACGGGACTGTCCCGGCCGACCGTCGAGGGCGTCGTGGAGGGGCTCATCGAGGCGGGTCTCGTGGTGGAGACGGCGGCCGAGGAGGGTGCCGCGCGGCGGCAGGGGCGGCCGGCGCGGCGGTTCCGGTTCCGGGCGGAGGCCGGGCATCTGCTCGGCCTGGAGATCGGCGTGCACCGGGTGGCCGCGCTGCTGGCCGATCTGGACGGCCGGGTGATCGGCGCGCAGGCGCGGGACGTCGACGAGACGGTCGACGCCGACGAGCGGCTGGAGCGGATCGGCACGGCCGTCGCGGAGCTGCTGCGGCGGGCCGGTGTCCCGCGCGGCTCGCTGCGGGCCGTGGGCGTGGGCACGCCGGGGATCGTGGAGGCGGACGGCACGGTGCGGCTGGGCACGGCGCTGCCCGGCTGGACGGGCCTCGGCCTCGGCGAGCGGCTGAGCCGGTCCTTCAAGTGTCCGGTGCTGGTGGAGAACGACGCCAACACGGCGGTCGTCGCCGAGCACTGGAAGGGCGCCGCCCGGGGGACCGACGACGTGGTGTTCGTGCTGGCCGGGCTGAGTCCGGGCGCCGGATCGCTGATCGGCGGGCGGCTGCACCGGGGGTACGGCGGGGCGGCCGGGGAGATCGGAGCGCTGCATCTGCTGGGCCGGGAAGCGACTCCCGAGACACTGCTGTCCACCACGGACGAGCCGCTGCACCCGCTCGACGAGCAGGCGGTCGCCGAGGTGTTCGCCCAGGCCCGCGAGGGCGACCAGCGGGCGCTGGCGGCCATGGACCGGTTCATCCGCCGGCTCGTCCACGACGTGGCGGCGCTGGTGCTGGCCCTCGACCCGGAACTGGTCGTGATCGGCGGCTGGGCGGCCGGCCTGGACGGCGTCCTGGAGCCGCTGCGCCGCGAACTGGCCCGCTACTGCCTGCGCCCGCCGAAGGTCACCCTGTCCCACCTCGGGGAGGCGGCGGTCGCCACGGGTGCGGTGCGCCTGGCCCTCGACCACGTGGAGGAACAACTCTTCGCGGTGGAGGGCACGGTGACGGCCCGCCGGTAGCGGGCGCGTCGTATCGGCGCCCAGCGCCCGGGGGTTCCAGCGTCCCGCGTTCCCGCGCCCCGCGTTCCCGCGCCCGCTCCCGCGGGCAATCGTGCCGCAGGGCGGCACGGGTGGGCGCGACGGCACCCCGCGAACGCCGGGCTGCGTGACATCCCCCGCCCAGTGGACACCCCGGCGGCTGCTGGGCGGGGGTGGGCTTGCGCTCGCCCCGCTGAAGGGGTGCCGCTGCGCCCACCCGTGCCGCCCCAGCGGCACGACTGCCCGCAGCTGCGGCGGTGCGGCTGCCCACAGCTGCGATGGTGTGGCTGCTATCGGCTGCGGGTGGCTACGGCGGCGCCGCGGCACGCGGCTACGGGGGGGGTGGAGTCAGGACGCGTGGCGTTCCGGGCCGTGGTGGATCTCGACGCCGCCGGAGTCGCCGAAGGTCAGGCGGCAGGTGTCCGCGCGGTACGTGGCCACGGAGAGCGCGGCGGTGCGGCCGCGGGCGATGAAGCGGGTGGTGACGACGAGGACGGGAGCGCCGGGCAGGCGGTCCAGTTCGCGCGCGTCGTCCGCGCGGGCGGAGCCGAGCTCCACCGCGTTCTCCTGCCGCTCCAGCTCCAGGCGCTGCAGTTCCCGCAGTACCGCACGCGCGCGTGCGGTACCGGACGGCGCGTCGATGCCGGACAGGTCCGGTACCGAGTCCGCCGGGATGTAGAGGAGTTCGGCGGCGACGGGCTGGCCGTGGGAGACGCGGGAGCGCCGCACGACGTGCACGGACTCGTCGCGGCCGGTCACCAGCGTCTCGGCGACGGCGGCGGGCGGTACCTCGGGCACGCAGTCGAGGGTCTGCCAGGCGTCGTGCGGCCCGCCGGGCCAGGCGTGCTGTGCCGTACCGACGGACACGCCCATGCGCGGTGGGGCGACCGTCGTGCCCACACCGCGGCGGCGCTGCAGCCTGCCTTCGAGTTCGAGCTGTTCCAGGGCCTGCCGGAGCGTGGCGCGGGCGACGCCGAAGCGGGCGGCGAGGTCGCGCTCGTTGGGCAGGATCTCGCCCACGGAGAACTCCGAGTCCAGCGCCTCGCTGAGCACGGTCCTGAGGTGCCAGTACTTCGGTTCCGGCACCGTTTCCAGCTGCGTGGTCCCCACCCTGTCCTCCACGATCGCCGTGTCCGGCCGCGTTTTAGCGCCCTTGTTTATTAAAGGTTGTTTCACTTATCTGCGACCATAAGGCGCCCCTCACCCTTGGTCAATACCAATCGGGCACCACGACGGCCCCCGTCGCGACGGGGGCTTCGGTGCGGGGACTCCTACCGGACCTCGGCGAGCGAACGCAGCTTGTCGGGATTGCGGATGACGTACACCGTCCGGACGCGCCCGTCGGCGACGTCGAGCTGGACGACGGAGTCGGGCTTGTCACCGGACAGGACGAGCACCGCGGGGCCGCCGTTGAGCTCCAGGAAGCGGAAGGCGAGGTCCGGCACGCTCTTGCGGGCGACGCCGAGGAGGAAGCGCCCCACGTGGTCGGCGCTCTCCAGGACCCGCAGCGGGGCGCGCGACCTGCCGCCGCTGTCGCCGACCAGACGCGCGTCGGGGGCGAGCAGTTCCAGCAGGCCCTCCAGGTCGCCGTCGGCCGCCGCGGCCAGGAAGCGTTCGGTGAGGTCGCGGCGCCGGGCGGGGTCGACCTCGTAGCGCGGGCGGCGCTCCTCGACGTGTCTGCGGGCGCGGCCGGCGAGTTGGCGTACGGCCGGTTCGCCGCGGTCGAGCATGGCCGCGATGTCGGCGTACGGGTAGCCGAACGCCTCCCGCAGCACGAACACCGCGCGCTCCAGGGGCGACAGGGACTCCATGACGACGAGGACGGCGAGGGAGACGGAGTCGGCGAGGACGGCCCGCTCGGCGGCGTCCGGGACGGTGTCGCCGAAGTCGGTGACGTAGGGCTCGGGAAGCCACGGGCCGACGTACGTCTCGCCGCGCGCCTTGATCTGGCGCAGCCGGTCGACGGCGAGGCGGGTGGTGACGCGCACCAGGTAGCCGCGCGGTTCGCGCACCTCGGCCCGGTCGCCGCCCGACCAGCGCAGCCACGCGTCCTGCACCACGTCCTCCGCGTCGGCCACCCGGCCCAGCATGCGGTAGGCGACCCCCAGGAGGACGGGGCGGTGTTCCTCGAAGACGTCGGTCACGGTGTCGGTGGTCACGGCACCATCCCAGCCGACCCGCGCGGCCGTGTCCAGGCGGCACCGGCCGCCGGCCGGCGGGACACACCGCCCATGGGGCTACCCGTCGGTAGCAATTGCTGACAAGCTGTCTACGACGCCGGGCGGCGTCCGTTTCCGCGAGTCCCAGACGAGGAGCACCCTCATGTCCGCGACCGTCTCCTTCAAGGTCACCTCTCCCCTCGGCCCGCAGTCCGTGACCCTGTCCTACGCACGCGTGGGCCGCGGCGAACCGCTGCTCCTGCTGCACGGCATCGGTCATCACCGCCAGGCCTGGGACCCGGTGGTGGACATCCTGGCGACCGAGCGCGAGGTGATCGCCGTGGACCTGCCCGGCTTCGGCGCCTCCCCCTCGCTGCCCGACGGCCTCGCCCACGACCTGCCGACCATGAACGCCGCCCTGGGCGCCCTGTGCGAGGAGCTGGAGCTCGACCGGCCGCATGTCGCGGGCAACTCGCTCGGCGGCCTGCTGGCCCTGGAACTAGGCCGCAAACGGCTCGTACGGTCCGTCACCGCCCTGTCCCCGGCGGGTTTCTGGACGCAGGCCGAGCGGCGGTACGCCTTCGGCGTGCTGATCGGCATGCGGCGGATCGCGGAGCGGATGCCGCTTCCGCTGGTCGAGCGCCTCGCCCGCTCCGCGGCCGGCCGGGCGGCGCTGACCAGCACCATCTACGCCCGTCCCGGGCGCCGTTCCCCCGAGGCCGTGGTCGCCGAGACGCTCGCGCTCGCCGGGGCCACCGGTTTCGCCGAGACCCTCCGCGCGGGCGCCGCCGTACGGTTCACCGACGACGTGCCCGGCATCCCGGTGACCGTCGCCTGGGGCGCCCGGGACCGGCTGCTGATCCCCCGGCAGGGCGTCCGCGCCAAGCGGATCATCCCCCGGGCCCGGCTGGTCCGGCTGCCCGGCTGCGGTCACGTCCCGATGAACGACGACCCGGCGCTGGTCGCGCGTGTCATCCTCGACGGCAGTCGCTGAGGGCGGGAACGTACCCCCGAACGGCCTAGTGTGGCCCTGTCATGACGTCACCGCAGACCGGCCCCGAGAAGCCCGCCGCCTCCTCCGCCTGGGAGTTGCTGCTGCCCGCCGCCTCCGCGCCGGCCCGCGCGCGTGGCCGTTCGCTGCAGGCCGCGCTGCGCGAGGCGGTGCGGTCGGGACGGCTCGCGCCGGGGACCCGGCTGCCGTCGAGCCGTGACCTGGCCGCCGACCTCGGTGTGTCGCGGGGGCTGATCACGGAGGCGTACGAGCAGCTGACGGCGGAGGGTTATCTCCGCTCCGGCCGGGGCGCCGGGACGTGGGTGGGGGCGACGGTACGGGCCGCCCGCCCGCGCGCCCACGACCTCGCCCCACGCACCCCCGGCATCCGCGCGGACTTCGTCCCCGGCACCCCCGATCTGTCGCTGTTTCCCCGCGCGGCATGGGCGGCGGCGCAGCGCGGTGTGCTCGCGGACCTTCCGCACCAGGAGCTGGGTTATCCCGATCCGCGCGGGCTGCCCCGGCTGCGTACGGCGCTGGCCGGACTGCTCGCGCGGCGCCGGGGTGTGGTGGCCGATCCCGAGCGGATCGTGGTGGTCTCCGGAGTGGCGCAGGCGACGGCACTGCTCGGACTCGCCCTCCATGCGCGCGGGTTGCGCGCCGTCGCCGTGGAGGACCCCGGCAGCCCGCAGCACGAGTCCCTGTACGCCGCCGCCGGGGTCACCGCCGTACCCGTACCGGTGGACGGCGAAGGGCTCGTCATGGAGCCGCTGCGGGCCTCCGGGGCGCGGGCGGCCGTCGTGACGCCGGCGCACCAGTTCCCCACCGGCATCGCGTACTCCGCGCGGCGCCGGGCCGAACTGCTCGACTGGGCGCGGTCCGTGGACGGGATCGTCCTGGAGGACGACTACGACGGCGACTTCCGCTACGACCGGGCGCCCGTCGGCGCCCTTCAGGGGCTCGACCCCGAGCACGTGGCCTACACCGGCTCGGTCAGCAAGTCCCTCGCCCCGGGGCTGCGGCTCGGCTGGCTGCTGGTGCCGCAGGGGTGGGCCGAGGAGGTGGTGGAGCGCAAGCGCACCATGGACCTCGGCCACCCCACCCTGGACCAGGCGCTGTTCGCCCGGTTCCTGGAACGCGGCGACTACGACCGTCAGCTGCGTCGCTGCCAGCGCGCCTACCGCGAGCGGCGCGACGCCCTGGTCTCCGCGCTCGGGGAGCACTTCCCGGGCGCCGAGGTCTCCGGGATCGCGGCGGGGCTGCACGTCATCGTCTCGCTGCCCGGACGCCACGGGCCGCGAGAACGCTTCCTCGCACGGGTGGCGGCCGCCGGTGTCGCGGTGCGCCCGCTCACGGACCACGCCCACCACGAGGAGCCGGAGGAGGGCGTACGGCTCGTGCTGGGCTACGCGCACATGACGCCCGCGCGGATCCGTGAAGGCGTCCGTCTCATGGCGGAGGCCACCGCCGGACAGACACCCGCCCGTCCGCGCGTGTGATCAATTGTTCACTCGGGGTTGGTGTGCGCGCCGCGCCGCCCGAGTAGGTGTGGTTGCGCACACTGGCCGGATCCCGTCCCTGGAGGCGCATCCATGTCACACCGTCCGCTCCCCGGCCGTCGCGCCGTGCTGCGCGGCTCGCTCGCGGCCTCGGCGGCCCTGACCCTGCCCACCGCGCTCGGCGCGGCGCCCGCCTTCGCCCTCTCCGGGCGCCCGCGGGCCGAATGGGGCGTGCAGACCGGCGACGTCACCAGTGACTCGGGGCTGGTGTGGGTGCGCTCCGACCGTCCGGCGCGGGTGATCGTCGAGACGTCGGCGACCGAGTCGTTCCGCCGTCCGCGCAGATGGCACGGTCCGCTGCTCGGCGCGGGCACCGACTTCACCGGAACGACCCGGCTGCGCGGGCTGCCGTCCGGCGAGCAGATCCACTACCGGGTGCTGCTCGCCGACCCCGACGACCCGCGCCGCACCGGCGAGCCGGTCACCGGCACGTTCCGCACGGTCGCCACCCGGCGCCGGGACGGTGTGCGGTTCCTGTGGTCGGGCGACCTGGCGGGACAGGGCTGGGGCATCAATCCCGACTTCGGCGGCTACCGCATCTTCGACGCGATGGCGCGGCTCGACCCCGACTTCTTCCTGTTCAGCGGGGACACCGTCTACGCCGACGGCCCCGTCTCCGCGACCGCCGCCCTGCCGGACGGCGGCGTCTGGCGGAACGTCACCACCGAGGAGAAGTCGAAGGTCGCCGAGACCCTGGCCGAGTTCCGGGGCAACTTCCGCTACAACCTGCTCGACGAGAACCTGCGCCGGTTCAACGCCCAGGTGCCGTCCATCGTGCAGTGGGACGACCACGAGGTGCGCAACAACTGGTACCCGGGCCAGCGGATCGCCGACACGGACGCCCGGTACACGGAGAAGAGCGTCGACGTGCTGGCGGCCCGCGCGCGGCGCGCGTTCGGCGAGTACTTCCCGATGTCCACGCTGCGGCCGGGCGCCCGGGAGGGCCGGGTGTACCGGGTGCTGCGGCAGGGGCCGCTGCTCGACGTGTTCGTGCTGGACATGCGGACGTACCGCAACGCCAACTCCTCCGGTGACCAGACCGTGGACCCGCAGGGCATCCTCGGGCGGGAGCAACTGGAGTGGCTCAAGCGGGAGCTGTCGCGGTCGCGGGCGGTGTGGAAGGTGATCGCCGCCGACATGCCGATCGGTCTCGTCGTGCCCGACACGACCGAAGGCAGCCGACACGTCGAAGCGGTGGCCCAGGGCGACCCGGGGGCGCCGCTGGGGCGGGAGCTGCAGATCGCGGAGCTGCTGCGGTTCGTCAAGCACCGGCGGATCACCGGCACGGTGTGGCTGACGGCCGACGTGCACCACACCTCGGCGCAGCACTACCAGCCCTCGCGGGCCGCGTTCGACGACTTCGAGCCGTTCTGGGAGTTCGTCTCCGGTCCGCTGAACGCGGGCGCCTTCCCGGCCGGCGCGCTCGACGGCACCTTCGGCCCGGAGCGGGTGTGGGTGAAGGCGCCGAGCGCCTCGAACGTCTCGCCCGCCGGCGGCTACCAGTTCTTCGGCGAGGTCGACATCGACGGCGCCGGCGGTGAGTTGACGGTGCGGATGCGGGAGCAGGACGGCACCGTGCTGTTCACGAAGACGCTGCGGCCAGGCCTGGTCGGTCAGTAACTTCGGTCAGCGACTCAACAAAACGGGCAGAAGCGCGCTTTACCCATCAGTCACAGTACGTTCGTGATCACGAAACACGGTTCCTTCACAGTGGCTGTATGAGTCGAGACATGTCTGAAGTGACGAACACCCCGCACGGCGGCCCCACGAACGGCCGCCGGGACCCGGCCGGACTCGCCGCACGCTGCACGGCGGCGTTCCACGCATGGTGGGTACGCCGCCACGGCCACGCACCGCCGGCGCACGATACCGGCGACGCCCCGCCGCCCTCCGCCGTGGCCGGGGGCAGCGTGCTGTGGCGGATGCGGACGACGGTGAAGGACGAACCGGGCGCGCTGGCCACGCTCTGCACGGCGCTGGCCGAGCTGCGGGTCGACATCCTGAGCCTGCAGACGCACCCGCTGGGCGAGGACACCGTCGACGAGTTCCTGCTGCGGGCACCGGAGGGGACGGACCTCGTCGCCGCCGTGTCGCTCGCCGGAGGCGCGGACACCTGGACCGAGCGGGCCGACGCCCACGATCTGGTGGACGCGCCGACCCGGGTCCTCGGGCTGGCCGCCCGCACCGCACAGGACGCGGCCGAACTGCCGCTCGCGCTGCGCCAACTGCTGGGCCGGTGCACGATCCGTTCCCTGCCGGGCGGCGGTCACCGGGCGGCCACGGCCGTGCCCGAGGAGGGCTCCCTGGAGGACACCGTGATCCGGCTGCGCGCCCCGGAGGGCGGGGTGATCACCGTGGAGCGGCCGTATCTGCCGTTCACACCCACCGAGTTCGCCCGCGCGCGGGCACTCGTGGAGCTGGACGCCCGGCTCGGTCCGCGGATCCCGCGCGGCCGTGACGTCCTCATGCTGCCCGAGGGCAGTGCCGTCTCCGTGCGCCGCGCGGACACCGGCGATCTGGCGGCCGCGCGGGCGATGCACGAGCGGTGCTCCACCGAGACCCTGCGCATGCGGTACCACGGGCCGGTCGGCGACGCCGACCGCTATCTGAACCACCTGCTCAGCCCGCGCTTCGGCCGCACGCTCGCCGCGCAGACCGCCTCGGGCCGCATCGTCGGCCTCGGCCATCTGCTGTGGGACGGCGACGAGACCGAGGTCGCGCTGGTCGTGGAGGACGCCTGGCAGCGCCGGGGCATCGGCGCCGAGCTGCTCACCCGGCTGGTGGCGATGGCGGCCGAGGACGGCTGCGCCCAGGTGTACGCCGTGACGCAGGCGTCGAACACCGGCATGGTCGCCGCGATGCGCGGCCTGGGGCTGCCGCTCGACTACCAGATCGAGGAGGGCACGCTGGTCGTCACGGCCCGCCTGGACGCCGTACCGGACCGCCGCGCGGAGGAGGGGCGGGAGCACGGCGAACGGGTCGGCCGGTCGTAGCCCGTCGCACGCGACACGCGGCGCCGGCACCGCACGCGGAGACGGGGCCACGGCCACCGCGCGGGCGCGGGGCGATGGTCACAACGCGTCAGTCGGCACACGGCGAGCGTGTGGACACGGGGCTCCGGCCGCCGCGCGGCCACGGGACGACGGCCACAGCGTGCCGGCCGGCGCACCCCGAGCACGCGAACACGGGACCCCGGCCACCGCGCGGGCGTCCGGGGAGCGGCCCGGCGGCACGACCCGCCGGGCCGCTCCCCGTGTGCCTCACCTCAGCCCCGGGCCGGCGCCTCCGCCGGTGCGGGCGTCCCGGCCCGCTCCCCCAGGGCCGCGTCCAGATCGGCCCACAGGTCCTCGACGTCCTCCAGGCCGACCGAGAGCCTCAGCAACCGGTCGCCCACCCCGGCGTCCCTGCGGTCCTCGGCGTCGACGATGCGGTGGCTGATGGAGGCCGGGTGCTGGATGAGGGAGTCCACGCTGCCCAGGCTGACGGCCGGGGTGATCAGCCGTACGCCGGCGATCACCTCGTGCGGGTCCCCGTGCACCTCGAAGGAGACCATCGCCCCGCCGATGCGCGGGTAGTGCACCCGGGCCACGCGCGGATCGGCGGTGAGCCGGCCGGCGAGTTCGGCGGCGTTCGCGGACGCGGCCCGCACCCGTACCGGCAGGGTCGACAGGCCGCGCAGCAGCAGATAGCCGGCCAGCGGATGCAGTACGCCGCCCGTGGCGAACCGCACCTGGCGCAGCCGCCCGGCGAACTCCTCGTCGCAGGCCACCACGCCCGCCAGTACGTCCCCGTGCCCGCCGAGGTACTTGGTGGCGCTGTGCAGCACCAGCCGTGCCCCGTGCTCGGCCGGGCGCTGGAGGACCGGCGTGGCGAAGGTGTTGTCGACGAGCAGCGGCACGGAGCCGCAGGCATGGGCGACGGCCCGCAGGTCGATCTCGGCGAGAGTGGGGTTGGCCGGGGTCTCCACGAGCACCAGGCCGGTGTCGGGGCGCAGCGCGTCGGCGACCCCGGCCGGGTCGGTCCAGGTCACCTCGGAGCCGAGCAGTCCGGCGGTCAGCAGATGGTCGCTGCACCCGTACAGGGGACGTACGGCGACGACGTGCCGCAGCCCCGTCGAACCGCGGACCAGCAGGACGGCGCTGAGCGCGGCCATGCCACTGGCGAACGCGACCGCCGACTCCGTGCCCTCCAGGCGGGCCAGGGCGGTCTCGAAGCGGGCGACGGTCGGATTGCCGAGCCGCCCGTAGACGGGCGGGCCCTCCGGCTCGGCGCCGGTGGTGGCGAAGGCGTCGATGCGGGCCGCCTCGGCGCGGCTGTCGTACGAGGGGTACGTGGTCGACAGGTCGATCGGCGGGGCGTGCAGTCCCAGTCCGGCGAGGTCGTCGCGGCCTGCGTGCACGGCCTCGGTGGCGAGTGCTCGTGTGGTGCGTCGCGTGTCCATGCCCAAGTCCATGGACGGAAGGGTGAACACCGAACGGGTACCGATGGCTGATCCCCGTGCTACGTTCGGCCGGTGGCCGAATCTGTCGTACTGGATCCGGTGGACCTCCATCTGCTGCGGCTGTTGCAGAACGACGCCCGGACGACGTACCGGGATCTCGCCGCACAGGTCGGGGTCGCACCGTCGACCTGTCTGGACCGGGTGACCCGGCTGCGCCGCTCCGGCGTGATCCTCGGACACCGGCTGGAGCTGGACCCCGCCAGACTGGGGCGCGGGCTCCAGGCGCTGCTGTCAGTGCAGGTCAGACCGCACCGGCGGGAACTGGTGGGGCCGTTCGTGGAGCGGATCCGGGCGCTGCCGGAATCGCTGACCGTGTTCCACCTGACCGGCCCCGACGACTACCTGGTGCATGTCGCGGTCGCGGACATGGCGGATCTGCAACGGCTGGTGCTCGACGAGTTCACCGCCCGTCGGGAGGTGGCCCGCGTGGAGACCCGGCTGATCTTCCAGCAGTGGGACTGCGGTCCCCTGCTGCCGCCTTCGCCCACAGCTCAAACCGGGTGACGTGCGCGGGGCCGCGTACCAGGATGGTCCGCATGTCTCAGACCAACAGCGCGCTTCCCCGTCAGGTCGCCGACACCTACGTCGACGAGCTCATCGCCCTCGACCCGGTCACCGGAACGTTCCTCGGAGTGAAGGAGAGCTCCTCCCGGCTGCCCGACCTCTCGCCCGCCGGACAGGAGGCGGTCGCCGAACTCCAGCGGGCCACCCTCGCGCGGCTCGACGAGGCCGAGCGGCGGCCCGGCGCGGACAGCGACATCGAGCGCCGCTGCGCCCGCCTGCTGCGCGAGCGGCTCACCGCGGAACTCGCCGTGCACGAGGCCGACGAAGGACTGCGCGCGGTCGGCAACCTGGGCACGGTCGCGCATTCGGTGCGCGAGGTGTTCACCGTGACGCCGGCCGGGACGGAGGAGGACTGGACGGCGATCGCCGAGCGGCTGCGCGCGGTGCCGGCCGCGCTGGCGGGCTACCGGGAGTCCCTCGCGCTGGGCCTGGAGCGCAAGCTGTACGCGGCTCCGCGCCCGACGGAGACGTTCATCGGGCAGCTCGGCGAGTGGGCGGACACCGGCGAGGGCCGCGGCTGGTTCGAGGACTTCGCCGCCGCGGGACCGGACGCGCTGCGCACGGAGCTGGACGAGGGCGCCCGCGCGGCGACCGCGGCCGTCGTGGAGCTGCGGGACTGGATGCGCGACGTGTACGCGCCGGCCGTCGAGGGCGCGCCGAACACGGTGGGCCGGGAGCGGTACGCCCGCTGGGCCCGCTACTACAACGGGACCGATCTCGACCTGGACGAGGCGTACGCGTACGGCTGGTCGGAGTACCACCGGCTGCTCGGCGAGATGAAGAAGGAGGCCGAGAAGATCCTGCCCGGGGCCGGGACGCCGTGGGTGGCGCTGGCGCACCTGGACGAGCACGGCCGGCACATCGAGGGCGTCGACGAGGTCCGCGCGTGGCTGCAGGGCGTGATGGACCGGGCGATCGAGTCCCTGGACGGCACGCACTTCGATCTCGCCGAGCGGGTGCGGAAGGTGGAGTCACGGATCGCGCCGGCGGGCAGCGCGGCGGCGCCGTACTACACGCCGCCGTCGGAGGACTTCTCGCGGCCGGGCTGCACCTGGCTGCCCACGATGGGCCTGACCCGCTTCCCGGTCTACGACCTGGTCTCCACCTGGTACCACGAGGGCGTGCCCGGCCATCACCTCCAGCTCGCGCAGTGGGTGCACGTGGCCGAGGACCTCTCCCGCTACCAGGCCTCCGTCGGCATGGTCAGCGCCAACGCCGAGGGCTGGGCGCTGTACGCGGAGCGGCTGATGGACGAGCTCGGTTTCCTCGCGGACGCGGAGGAGCGGCTGGGCTACCTGGACGCGCAGATGATGCGGGCGGCCCGGGTCGTCGTCGACATCGGCATGCACCTGGAGCTTCGGATCCCGGCGGAGTCGCCGTTCCACCCGGGTGAGCGCTGGACGCCGGAGCTGGCCGAGGAGTTCTTCGGGGCGCACAGCAGCCGTCCGGCGGACTTCGTGGAGAGCGAGCTGACCCGCTATCTGACGATCCCGGGCCAGGCGATCGGCTACAAGCTCGGCGAGCGGGCGTGGCTGCTGGGCCGGGAGAACGCCCGCGAGCGGCACGGCGACGCCTTCGACCTCAAGGCGTGGCACATGGCCGCGCTGTCCCAGGGGTCGCTGGGCCTGGACGACCTGGTGGACGAGCTGTCGGCGCTGTGAGCCGGTCCTACGCCGTCAGCGCCGGAAGCCGCCCTCGGAGTCGATGACCTGACCGGTGATCCAGTCCGCCTCGTCCGTGGCCAGCCACGCGATGAGGCGGGCGGGGTCGTCGGGCATGCCCCAGCGGCCCGCGGGGAAGAGGGCGGCGACGGCGTCGTAGGCGTCGCCGGTCAGGTAGTCCGTGTCCACCGGGCCGGGGTTGACGGTGTTCACGGTGACCGCGTGCTCGGCCAGCGTGGTCGCCAGGGAGCGGGTGACGGAGGCGAGCGCGCCCTTCTGGAGGGCGTAGGCGATCTCGCCGGGCATACCGCCCGCGATGTCCTGCCCGGAGGTCATCATCACCACGCGCCCGCCCGGGGTGCGCGGCGGCAGGGCGGCGCGGTGCCGGGCGTGGGCCTGGACGAGCAGCAGCACCGAGCGGGCGTCGACGGCCCAGTGCGCGTCGAGCATGGCGGCGTCGACGGTGCAGAGGTCGCCGTCGGAGCCGCTGAGGGCGTGGTTGGCGACGAGGATGTCGAGCCGTCCGCCGAGCGCCTCGGCCGCGCGGGCGTGCAACTCGGCGGGGGCCGCGGGGTCGGTGAGGTCGCCGGGGCCGGCGAGCACGGTCGCGTCGGGGTCGCCGAGGGCGTCGCGCACGGAGGCGGTCACGTCCTCGGTCCGGTCGGCGCCCCAGGGCATGGCGGCGTCGTGCGGCACATGATGGTGCAGGTAGACGCTCGCCCCGTAGGCGGCGAGACGCCGGGCCACGGCATGACCGATGCCGCCGCGCCGGCTGGCCCCGGTGACCAGCGCGGTCCGGCCCCGCAGGGGCAGGGGGTCACGGCGGAGCGCTTCGGGCGCGGGGGGCGGGAGCTTGGGCATGATCGTCCATGATGCGGGGCCGGGTGGGCGGGCGCACGCGAATATCGGCCGGACGACCCGCCCGCGCGGCGGTGCGGTCGCCACCGTCCTCCGGGCCTCGGTCCGTGCGCGCCGAGGCCGGCGGGGTCGGTCGCCCACGGGCGCGACCGCCGTGACGGCGGGCCGCAGGGTCAGGGCAGCGGTCGGAGCTGGACGAGGACCAGCCAGGTCTCCGGGCCCGGCTGGACCTGCGCCGCGCGGACCGCGTAACGGCCCGGGGCGAGCGTGAGGCTCACATGGTCGGTGCCCGTGGAGCCGGTACCGGGCCAGGCCGCGTCGAACAGGACGACCCCGCCGGGCACCTTCCAGTGCACCTCGGGCTGCCACCGCGCGGTGTGCAGCGCGGCCGGGACGCTCGCCAGGAGTTCCTCCTCGGAGTCACCGGCGATCCAGCGGACGAGGGTGCCGTGCTCGGGGAGGAAGGCGGTCGCGGCGGGCTCGTCGCCCAGGACCAGGGCCGTCGCGTCGCCGACCGGGAGGAGCCCGACGAGTCCGTCCACCTCGCAGGCCCGGTCGTAGTCCGAGGCCGTCTCCTCGCCGTCGGCGCCCGTCCAGAAGGACAGCACCGTCTCCGGCACCGCGACGAGCGGACCGCCGCCCGACTCCACCCACTCGACCGTGCCCGGCTCCGCGTATCGCACCATGCGCAGAACCTACCGGGCCGACTCCCTTACCGGAACCGGGGGTTCAGCATCCGCAGTCGCCGGCGCCCACGGGCGCCGTCAGCGGGTCGGGGGTACGGCGCTCCCGGCCCCGCCAGGTCTCGAACTCGAAGCCCTCACGCACCCAGTACTCGAATCCGCCGAGCATCTCCTTGACCCGGTGGCCGAGTTCGGAGAGGGCGAGCGCGGATCGGGTGGCGCCGTCGCAGCCGGGGCCCCAGCAGTACGTCACGACCGGGACCGACGGATCCAGGAGCTCCGCGGCCCGCTCGGGGACGAGCGCGGCGGGAAGGTGCACCGCGCCGGGGACGTGGCCCTGGTCCCAGGCCTCGGTGGAGCGGGAGTCCACCAGGACGAACCCGGGGTCGCCACCGGCCGCGAGTGCGGCGGCCACGTCGGAGACATCGGTGTGGAAGGCGAGGCTCGCGCGGAAGTGGGCGGCGGCCTCCGCCGGGGAGGCGGGGGCGACGCGCAGGACGGAGTTCACGGTGGTGGTCATGGGAGAGAAACTACGGCCGCGGGATCCGGACCTGAAGCGGAGAACCCCGGCCTCCGTCTTGATCGGCCGGGGATTCCCCTGGTACTTCTCAGACATGACCGCGTATTCCCCGGACGCCACCGACTGGCGCATCCTCGACGTCCTCCAGCGGGAGGGACGGGCCAGTTTCGCCGAACTCGCCCGTGCCGTCTCGATGTCCGCGAGCGCGGTCACCGAGAGAGTGCGCCGCATGGAGGAGGCCGGGGTCATCCAGGGCTACGCGGCGGTGGTCGACCCGGAGCGGATCGGGCTGCCGATCCTGGCCTTCGTACGGCTGCGCTACCCGACCGGAAACTACAAGCCGTTCCACGACCTCGTCGCCGTGACGCCCGAGATCCTGGAGGCGCACCATGTGACGGGCGAGGACTGCTTCGTCATCAAGGTCGCCGCCCGTTCGATGCGGCACCTGGAGGAGGTGGCGGGCCGGATCGGCACGCTCGGCTCCGTGACCACCAGCGTCGTCTACTCCTCGCCGCTGCCGCGCCGCCCGCTGGGGCGCTGAGCCGGCCCTCAGCGGGTGCCGCGCTGACGCAGCTCCGAGCCGGAACGGCCCTTCACGACCTCCAGCTGGGCGTGTATCCGGCGCCGCAGGTCGGCGACATGGCTGACGATGCCCACGCTGCGGTCGCGTTCGCGCAGGGAGTCCAGGACGTCCAGGACCTCGTCGAGGGTCTGGTCGTCGAGGCTGCCGAAGCCCTCGTCGATGAAGAGGGTGTCCAGCCGGACCCCGCCCGCCTCGTCGGTGACGACGTCCGCGAGACCGAGCGCGAGGGCGAGCGAGGCGAAGAAGGTCTCACCGCCCGAGAGGGTCGCGGTGTCGCGCTCCCGTCCGGTCCAGGCGTCGACGACGTGCAGTCCGAGTCCGCTGCGGCCGCGGCCGGTGCGGTCGTCGGAGTGGACGAGGGTGTACCGGCCGGACGACATGCGGTGCAGCCGTACGGTCGCGGCGGCGGCGACCTGTTCCAGACGGGCGGCGAGGACGTACGACTCCAGGCGCATCTTCCGTTCGTTGTCCGCCGAGGTGCCCGCGGTGAGTCCGGCCATGCGGGCCACCCGGTCGTACTCCTCGCGCAGGGGTCCCAGCCGGCGCACCGAGGCGGCGGCCCGCGCGGAGAGCCGGTCGAGTTCGGCGCAGCACCGGTCGGCGGCGTCCCGCGCGGAGGCCGCCTCGCGCACCCTGCGGTCCGCGTCCTCGGCGGCCCGTTGCGCGGAGCCGAGGTCGGCGGGCGGCTGCTGTGCGGCGGCGACGGTCTCCGGTTCGGCGAGGACGGCCCGTACGGCGGCCTCCTCGTGCTGCCAGGCGTCCAGGCGTCGCTGGAGTTCGCGGTGGGCCGCGTCGTCCAGGAGGGCTTCGGCGGCGGCCCCCGGGGTGTCGAAGCCCGCGCGGAAGGCGGCGTCGGCGAGCCGGGCGTCGGCCTCCTTGAGCCGCTGGGCCGCGTCCTCGGCGGCGCGGGCGGTGTCGGCGGCGTCCGTGAGCAGCCCGACGCTCCGCTCCAGCTGCGCGGCGCGCGCGGCCACGCTGGTGGCGTCCCCCCGCGCCTGCGCCAACTCCTCCTCCAGCGCGGCGTGTTCCCGGTCCAGCCGCTCGCGGTGGCCCACGCGGGAGGCGGCCCGGACGGCCGCCTCGCGCTGGGCGGTGATCCGCAGCTCGTGCTCGTCCTCCGCACGGCGCAGCCGTTCCTGCTCGGCGTGCAGCGCGGAGGCGGCGTCCCGTGCCTGCGCGTACTGCTGCTCCAACTCGTGGACCGCGCGGGAGAGCTGTTCGGTGGTGGTGTCCCCGGCTTCGGCGCTCGCGGCGGCCAGCGCCTCCCGTACGGCGCCGAGCCGCTGCTCGGCCTCCGCGCGGTGGTCCTCGGCGCGCTGGTGGCCGGCGAGGGCGCGTTCCTCCGTCTCTCGGTCGACGTGCCCGGAGACCTTGCGGGCGGGGGCGGGGTGTTCGGTGGCGCCGCAGACCGCGCAGGGGTCGCCGTCGGTGAGACCGGCGGCCAGTTCGGCGGCGATGCCGTTCAGCCGCTGTTCCTTGAGGTCGAGCCAGTGCTGCTTCGCCGCGAGCGCCCGTTCCCGGGCGGCGCGGGCCTGCTCCTCGGCCGCTTCCGTGTCCACGGCGAGCCGGTCGCGCAGCCGCGCGGCGTTCAGCCGCTGCCGCGCGGGGTCTCGCCGCACGGCGAGTTCACGGGCCGTGGTCGCGGCCTGCTGAGCGGACTCGATGCCGGCCTGCAGACCCGCGCGGGTCTCCTCCCAGTCCGCGAGCCAGGTCTCCGCGTCCTCCCGCGCTTCGTCGTCGGCACGCTCCCGGCGGTCCAGGTCGGCACGCTCGCCGAGGAGTTCCGTCAGCCGCCGCTCGGCGCGACGGGCCGACTCCAGCCCGCCCAGTTCCTCGGCGGCCCGGCGTGCGGCGGCCGCGAGCCCGGCCGCTCCCGCGTCCGCGAGGGACGCCGGGAGCAGGGCACGCGCGCGCAGCTCGGCACCGGCCGCCCGTGCGTGC
Source organism: Streptomyces sp. NPDC059787 (assembly GCF_042732315.1). NCBI lineage: Bacteria > Bacillati > Actinomycetota > Actinomycetes > Kitasatosporales > Streptomycetaceae > Streptomyces > Streptomyces sp. NPDC059787. The sequence continues at coordinate 41,535 of NZ_JBHWHX010000035.1, read as the reverse complement.
TCGGCCCCTGCGGAGTCCCGCAGGTCCAGGGCGGGGGCGACGGTCTCGGCCTTGCGGGCCCGCTCCATGCGGGTCCGCTCCTCGTGGTGGGCGCCGGACCGCTCCCGAAGCCGGTCCGCCCGCTCCCGTGCCTCGGCGAACCGCCGTTGCAGCCGGTCCCGTTCGCGTACGACGTCCAGGACACGGCCGGCGTCGGCGAGGGCGGACTCGGCGGTGGCGAGGCGGCAGCGGGCGGCGGTGAGCTGCTCCCGCGCGGTGCTGCGGGCGACGGCGGCGGCGCCCAGCACGGCCTCGGCCAGTCCAGGTTCGCCGGGCGTCAGCTCGGGCGGCTCCATGGAGCCGCCCGCGGCCTGCTGCATCCGGTGCGCGTCGGCGAGCAGGTCGGCGTCGCCCTCGCGCACCCGGGACTCGGCGGCCCGCCGGCGTTCGGCGAGGCGCTTCTCCACGTCGGCGAAACGGCGGGTGTCGAAGAGGCGGCCCAGCAGCTTGCCGCGGGCCTCGGCGTCGGCGCGCAGGAAGCGCGCGAAGTCACCCTGGGGCAGCAGCACGACCTGGCAGAACTGCTCCCGGCTCATGCCGAGGAGCTGGGTGATCTCCTCGCCGATCTCCTGGTGCGAGCGGCTGAGGTCCTTCCAGGTGCCCGAGGCGGCGTCGCGTTCGCGCAGCCAGGTCTGGGCCTTGTCTACCGTGGTGCCCGCGCGGCGGCCCTTCTTGGGACGCTCCCAGGGCGGCTGCCGGGTGATCTCCAGCCGGCGCCCGGCGGCGGTGAGTTCGAGGGTGACCTCGGTGCGGACGCCCGGGGCGGCGTGGTCGCTGCGCAGGGTCATGCCCTGACCGCTCTGCCGGGCGCCGGGGACGGAGCCGTACAGCGCGTAGCAGACGGCGTCCAGGACGGAGGTCTTGCCGGCGCCGGTGGGGCCGTGCAGCAGGAAGAGCCCCGCGGCGGACAGCTCGCCGAAGTCGACGCTCTGGGTGCTTCCGAAGGGTCCGAAGGCCGTCATGTCCAACCGGTGCAGCCTCACCGCGCCACCTCCCGTACCGCGTCGTCCGCGCGGACCGCGTCGAAGGCGTCCCGCAGGACGGCCCGTTCTTGCGGGTCGGGGCCGGCGCCGCGCACGTGGGCGACGAAGTCCTCGGCGATCTGCTGGTCGTCGCGGCCGGCGAGGCGGCGGGCGTAGGAGACCGCGGGGTCGTCCCCCGTCCGGACCGGGTCGAAGACGAGGCTGAGGGTGTGCGGGAAGCGCTCGGTGAGCCGGGCCATGGGGTCGGCCGGGCGGACCGGGTCGGTGAGGGTCGCCTCGACCCACGCCTCCGTGTGCCGGGCCAGCGCGGGATCGGCGAGCAGTTCCCCGAGGGTGCCGCGGATCCGGGCCAGCGCGCGCGGCACCGGGCAGTCCACGCGCTCGGCGGTGACCGCCCCGTCGGCGGCCAGGTCGACGAGCCACATGCTCTTGCGGTGCGCGGCCTCGGAGAAGGAGTACGGCAGCGGGGAGCCGGAGTAGCGCACCCGCTCGGTGAGGGTCTGGCAGCCGTGCAGATGCCCCAGCGCCACGTAGTCGACGCCGTCGAACACCCCGGCGGGCACGGCGGCCACCCCGCCGACAGTGATGTCCCGCTCGCTGTCGCTGGGTTCGCCACCGGTGACGAAGGCGTGCGCGAGGACGACCGAGCGGGTGCCGGGCGCGCGGGCGGCGAGGTCCGCGCGGACCCGGTCCATGGCGGCGGCGAGCACCGCCTCGTGGCCGGCCTTCTCCACCGCGAACTCGTCCTTCACCAGGGCGGGTTCGAGGTACGGCAGCCCGTAGAAGGCGACGTCCCCGTGCCCGTCGGACAGCACCACCGGTGTGCCGCACGCGGCCGGATCGGTCCGCAGATGGATGCCCGCACTCCCCATGAGCCCGGCGCCGACGCCGAGGCGGCGGGCCGAGTCGTGGTTGCCGGAGATCATCACCGTCGGCACGCCGAGGCCGGCGAGACGGTGCAGGGCGTCGTCGAACAGCTCGACCGCGGCGAGCGGCGGCACCGCGCGGTCGTACACGTCTCCCGACACGACCACCGCGTCCACCTCGCGCTCACGCACGGTGCTGACGAGGTGGCCGATGAACTCGGCCTGGGCACCGAGCATGCCGACCCGGTGGAAGGAGCGGCCGAGGTGCCAGTCGGAAGTGTGCAGCAGTCTCATGATCCCCGCAGCGTAACCGGAGGGCCCGACAGCACGGGCGGTTACTCCCGTATCGCTCCGTCATGACCCGGTGCGCATTTCCCCCGTCATGCACCCGAAGAGGTCGAATACGTACCGGTCACGCGTCCCCGTACGCCTCCCCGCCCAGCTCGAACCCGGCCGTCCCGGCGGTCGCGTCGGCGAGCCACGCGCGGAAGGCGGGCACGTCGGCGTCCGGGAGGCCGATCTCGATCGTGACCTCCTCGCCGTAGCGCACGTCGCGCACCTCGCGTCCGGTGGCGCGCAGGTCGTTCTGGACCTTGCCGGCCCGCTGGTGGCCGACGGTCACCGTGGCCAGCCGGAAGCGGCGCCGTGTGATCGTGCCGAGGGTGTCCAGTGCCTCGCCGACGGCGCCGCCGTACGCGCGGATGAGGCCGCCGGCGCCGAGCTTGACGCCGCCGTAGTAGCGGGTGACGACGGCGACGACGTACCGCATGTCTCGGCGGAGCAGCATCTGGAGCATGGGGACGCCGGCGGTGCCGCCGGGCTCCCCGTCGTCGCTGGCCTTCTGGGTGGAGGCGTCGGCGCCGATGACGTACGCCCAGCAGTTGTGGGTGGCGTCGGCGTGCTCCTTGCGGACGGCCGCGACGAAGTCCTGCGCCTCCTGCTCGGTGGCCGCCGGGGCGAGGGCGCACAGGAAGCGGGAGCGGTTGATCTCGGTCTCGTGCACACCCGCGCGGGCGACGGTGCGGTACTCGTCCTGCATCCGGCCAGCCTATGCGTCCCCGCGCGGGCTACCGGCGCCCGCCCCGGGGCACGGTCAGCGCCGTCAGGAGGGCGGCGCCCGGGGCGAGGTCCCGCCATGCGGCGCCGCGCCAGGACAGCACGGCGACCGCGGAGGTGGGGAACTTGGCGCGGACCCGGTCCAGGGTGTCGTCCAGGCCGTCGCCGGCCAGGGTCAGGACGAGGTCCTCCAGTCCCGGGTTGTGTCCGACCAGCAGCAGCGTCTCGACCTCGGCCGGTGTCCCGCGCACCACGTCCAGCAGCTCGGGGACGTCGGCGTGGTACAGGCGGGGGTCGTGGCGGACCGGCGGGGGTGTGCCCCACTGCGCGGCGGCCAGCTCCCAGGTGCGGCGGGCCCGGACGGCGGTGGAGCACAGGGCGAGGCCCGGCAGGCAGTCGGCCTCGGCGAGCGCGCGCCCGGCGGCGGGGGCGTCCCGGAGGCCGCGCGGGGCGAGGGGGCGCTCGTGGTCGGTGACGCCCTCCGGCCGGGCGGACTTGGCGTGGCGCAGGACGACCAGGCGGCGCAGCGGTCCCGGTCCGGCACGCTCGATCATTCCGGGACTCCCAGGTCTCGGGTGAGGTCGAGGCCGAGCAGCCGGTCGGCGTAGGCGTACGTCTCGAAGCGGGCGCCGTCCGCCAGGCCGGGGTCCGTCTCCACCGCGCGGAGGACGCCCAGCACGCCGGCCGTGTCGAGATCGTCCTCCCACGCGGTGCGCAGATCGGCGCGCACCGCGTCGGGGATCGGCTTCGAGGGCCGTCGCGCCCAGTCGGCGACCGCGCGGCGCCAGCGGTCGAGGGTTCCGGCGGCGTCGCCCAGGGCGGCCGGGCCGACCGTCACGGGCTCGCTTCTGGGGCGGGCGAGCAGGGCCAGGCGCAGGGCGGCGGGATCGGCGCCGCCCGCCTCCCCGTGCGCGGGGGCCACGGCGACGCGCACCCCGTCGGGTGTCGCGCCGCCCTCGCTCACCACGTGCAGCACCTGGGCCTCACCCAGGCCGGTGCCGGTGTCCCCGCCGTCCTCGAAGGGCCGGACCCCGAGGGCCGCGCCCGCCGCGCGGAGTTCCACCCGCTGCCGATCGCCGGTGAGCAGCGCCCAGACCGGCGTGCCGCCGAGTTCCAGGGCGCGTACGAGCAGGTCGGCGACGAGCAGCACACGCAGGTTCGTCGGGTCGGCCCCCTGGGTGTGGGCCTCGACCCGGGTCAGGCCCCGCCGGGCGGGGGCGGCGTCCACGGGTTCGCCGGTTCGGGCGTCGGTGATGCGCAGCACGAGGCGAGCGTAGGCGCGTGAGCGGTCGTACGCAGGTATCCGGGCCGCTTTTCGGGTCGCCGTGTGCGGTTCCCGGCGCCGGACGGCCCGGTGACCGGTACAGTCCACCGCCCCCCGGCGGAGGACGGGCGGTTCCGGGAATCACCACGCGTCCCGCTTCGTTGTGCGGGGTGACAGCTGTTTCACGACTCCCGGGAGGCCGACGGTGTACGGCGACGAGGCGACGGTCCGCAAGATCCTCACCGGACTCGGTGACACCTGGGCCGTGGTCGGCCTGTCGTCGAACCGGCAGCGTGCGGCGTACGGCGTGGCCCAGGTGCTCCAGCGGTTCGGCAAGCGCGTGGTGCCGGTGCACCCGAAGGCCGAGACCGTGCACGGCGAGCAGGGCTACGCCTCCCTCGCGGACATCCCCTTCGAGGTGGACGTCGTGGACGTGTTCGTCAACAGCGACCTGGCCGGGGCCGTCGCGGACGAGGCGGTGGCCAAGGGCGCCGATGCGGTGTGGTTCCAGCTCGACGTCATCGACGAGGCGGCCTACGAGCGGACCCGCGCGGCGGGCCTGGAGATGGTGATGGACCGCTGCCCGGCGATCGAGATACCCAGGCTCGGCTAGGGCTTGTCACAGGGGGCCGTGCCGCCACGATGGCGCGATGAGAGCCAGAGCTCTCCCCTCTTCGGCTCCCCTCCTCCGCAACGTTTTCCGGCTGTCCTGGTGGGCGCCGGGCCCACCGTCGGCAACGTCCTGCGCGCGGTCGGCCCGGTACTGAGGCCTCGGTCCCGTCAGTCGTGCGGCGGCCGGTCGCCGATCCGGTGGTCGGCCACGTTCAGCGCCTCGTCCAGCAGCCGCCGCAGATGGCCGTCGCGCAGGGAGTAGATCACCCGGCGGCCCTCCTTTCGGGTGTCCACGAGACCCGCGAGCCGCAGTCGCGCCAGATGCTGGCTGACCGCGGGCCGGGCCGCGCCGCAGGTCTCGGTGAGCGTGGTGACATCGGCCTCGCCGCCGGTCAGGGCGTGCAGCAGGGTCAGCCGGGTGCGGTCGCCGAGCAGGGCGAGCAGCTCCGCCGCGAGCGCGAAGTGCTCCTCGCCGGGTGTGCGCGGGTGCTCATCGTGCGCAGGTGACAGGTGCATGCGTGCGCTCATACGCACATAATGGCGGTGTGGGCGCCGCCGCGTCCACCTCGCGCACCGGAAGGGGACGATCGTGAGCGACCGCCACCACGGCCATGAGCACGAGCACCACCGGGCTTCGCCGCTCCACCGCCTCGCCCACCTCCTCACCCCGCACTCCCACGAGACGGCCGACAGGCTCGACTCCGCGCTGGAGTCCTCGGCCCGGGGCATGCGCGCCCTGTGGGTCTCGCTCGCGGTGCTGGGCGTGACGGCGCTGGCACAGGCGGCCGTGGTGGTCGTGTCGGGCTCGGTGGCGCTGCTCGGCGACACGGTGCACAACGCCGCGGACGCGCTGACCGCCGTACCCCTGGGCATCGCCTTCGTCCTGGGGCGGCGCGCCGCCACCCGCCGCTTCACCTACGGCTACGGTCGCGCGGAGGACCTGGCGGGCATCGCGATCGTGCTGACGATCGCCGCGTCCGCGGCCTTCGCCGGCTGGACGGCGTTCGACCGGCTGCTGGACCCGCGCCCGGTCGCGCACGTCCCGGTGGTCGCCGTCGCGGCGCTGGTCGGGTTCGCGGGCAACGAGTGGGTGGCCCGGTACCGCGTCCGGGTCGGGCGTGACATCGGCTCGGCCGCGCTGGTCGCCGACGGGCTGCACGCCCGTACGGACGGGTTCACCTCACTGGCGGTGCTGCTGGGCGCCGGCGGCTCGGCCCTGGGGTGGCGGTACGCGGACCCGGTGGTGGGGCTGGCGATCACGGCGGCGATCGTGTTCGTGCTGCGGGACGCCGCGCGGGAGGTGTTCCGGCGGGTGATGGACGCCGTCGACCCGGCGCTGGTGGACCGGGCCGAGCGGGCCCTGGCGGCGGTTCCGGGTGTGCGCGGGGTGGGTGAGCTGCGGTTGCGCTGGATCGGCCATCGGCTGCGCGCGGAGGTGGCGGTCGTGGTGGACGGCGAGGCGACGGTGCGCGAGGCCCATCGCGTCGCCGTCGAGGCCGAGCACGCGCTGCTGCACGCCGTCCCCCGGCTGACCGCGGCCCTGGTCCACGCCGACCCGGAACCGGTGCCCGGCGCGGCGGACCCGCACCTGCCGCTCGCCCACCACGCGGTGAGGTGACCCGTCAGGCCACACCCAGCCCTTCCAGTACGACCGCTCCGGGCAGCTCCGCGAACGCCTTGCCCGGCACCAGCAGCTTGCCGCGCCGCCGGCCGCTGCCGACGAGCACGTACGGCAGGTCCACGACGGCCGCGTCCACCAGCACCGGCCACTCGCCGGGCAGTCCGACCGGGGTGATGCCGCCGTACTCCATGCCGGTCTCCCCCGTGGCCGTGTCCATCGGGGCGAAGGACGCCTTGCGGGCGCCGAGGTGACGCCGTACGACACCGTTGACGTCGAGCCGGGTGGTGGACAGGACGACACAGGCGGCGAGCGTGGTCTCTCCGCCCCGCTTGCCCGCGACCACCACACAGTTCGCCGACTGCTCCAGCAGCTCCCGGCCGTAGTGCTCGACGAAGACGGCGGTGTCCGCCCAGCGCGGGTCGGTGTCGACGTGGAGGATCCGGTCCGCGGGGACGCTGCCGCTCCAGGCACGGACGGCGGCGGCGACCGGAGCGGTCAGCTCGTCGAGGCAGTCGGGGGCGGGGGTGGCGTGGTCGAAGTCTCCGATGGGTGCGCGCATGGCCGCACCGTAACAGGGGTGCCTCAGTGCACGGACGGCACCGAGACCGTCATGATCATCTCCATCGGGGCATCGCCCCGATTGCCGTACGTGTGCGGCGTGTTGGCCTCGAAGGAGGCACTGGCGCCGGCCGGCACCCGGTGCTCCGCTCCGTCGACGGTGAGGGTCAGTTCCCCGGACGTGACGTGGACGAGTTCGACCGTGCCGGCGGGGTGCGGGTCGGAGTCGCTGCTCTCGCCCGGCATGAGCCGCCAGTCCCACATCTCCAGCGGGCCGGGTGCCTCGGTGCCGGCGAGCAGCCGGCTGTAGCTGCCGCCCTCGGTGTGCCACAGCCGCACGGTCTGGTCGGCGGGGACGATCCGGACCTTCGGGCCCCGCTCGTAGTCGAGCAGGGTGGGGACGCTGACGCCGAGCGCGTCGCCGATCTTGACGACCGTGCCGATGCTCGGGTTGGTGCGGGCCTGTTCGATCTGGATGAGCATGCCGCGGCTGACACCGGCCCGCGCGGCGAGCGTGTCCAGTGTGAAGCCGCGCTCGGTGCGCCAGCGTCTGACGTTGCGCGCCAGGGACTGGGTCAGCAGGTCGAGGTCCGACACGTTCCGTCCGTTCCGTCCAGCAGGTGGGGCGACCGGGTCCCCTGTGTCCGGCTGTCGCGGGACGGACCCGGTCGTCCGTCGCACTGTACTGCGGCCGGAATCGGCGTCGCTCACGACCGGGTGAGGACGGTTCAGCCCTCGGGCTCCAGCTCGGCGAGCCGGACCGCGCCCTCCTCGTCCAGTTCCGCGAGCCGCGCGACGCCCTCCTCGTCCAGCTCCGACAGCGCCCGCAACTGCTCCGGGGTGATGCCCTCCGGGATCGGTACGGGCGCCGGGGTGCGCAGCGGCGGCTGCCAGCCGTCGGCGGGGGTCCAGCGGCGTACGACACGGGCGGGGGCACCCGCGACCACGGCGTGGTCGGGCACCGTGCCCCGGACCACCGCGCCCGCGGCCACCACCACGTTCCGCCCGACGCGCGCCCCCGGCAGGATCACCGCGCCGGTGCCGATCCAGCAGCCGGGGCCGATCTCCACCGGCTCCATCCGCGGCCACTGCTTGCCGATGGGCTCGTGCGGATCGTCGTAGGAGTGATTGGTGGAGGTGACGTAGACGTACGGCCCGAAGTAGCAGTCGCTGCCGATGGTGACCGTCGTGTCGGCGATGACATGACTGCCGCGGCCCAGCACGACCCCGTCGCCGATGCGCAGGATCGGCTCGGGGCCGAGGTCGAGACCGGGCATCAGACCGGCGGTGAGGGTGACCTGCTCGCCGACGATGCAGTGCGCGCCGATCCGGATCCAGGGCTCGCCGAAGACCGTGCCGAGCGGGAAGGCGAGCCTGGTACCTGTTCCCATCGCCCCGAAGCGGAAGCGGCCGGGGTGCTCGGCGGTCACCGAGCCCGTGCGCTGCGCCCAGGCCCAGCCCGCGTGGACCGCGCGCTGGGCGAGGCGGCGCGGCCAGGACGAGAACGTGTTCTTGCGCTTCGGCACCCGCTCACCGTAGTCGGCGGGCGGCTCGCCGACGGGCCGGTGACCCTGTGATCTTCACCCCACCGGGTTGGCGTACGGTGCGGGGTGTCTACGACGTCGTGTGGAGGAGAGGGCGATGACGCACCGCGCGCTGATCACGGGTATCGGAGGCAAGGAGCCGAAGGTGGACGGGGACGTCTTCGTGGCACCCACGGCCTCGGTGATCGGGGACGTGACGCTGCACGCGGGGGCGAGCGTCTGGTACGGGGCGGTGCTGCGCGGTGACGTGGAGCGGATCTCCGTCGGGGCGAGCAGCAATGTGCAGGACAACTGCACGTTGCACGCCGATCCGGGGTTTCCGGTCAGCGTGGGTGAGCGGGTGTCGATCGGACACAACGCCGTGGTGCACGGGGCGACCGTCGAGGACGACTGTCTGATCGGGATGGGGGCGACGGTGCTGAACGGTGCGGTGATCGGGGCGGGGTCCCTTGTCGCCGCTCAGGCGCTGGTGCCGCAGGGGATGGAGGTGCCGCCGGGGTCGCTGGTCGCGGGGGTGCCGGCGAAGGTTCGGCGGGAGCTCACCTCGGAGGAGCGGGAGGGGTTGTCCCTCAACGGGACGATGTACGCGGCGCTTGCAGAGGTGCATCGGGAAGAGCACGGGGCGTAAGGGTTGCCGGCGGACCGCGGACCGTTGGGGCTTGTCGCGCAGTTCCCCGCGCCCCTTCGGGGCGCTTCTACTCAACGGCGACGACGGGTTCCGGTGCTGCCTTTTTCGCCTTGCGCTTCAGTACGAGCATGGAGGTGACGCCGATCAGTACCGCCAGTACCAGGCCCAGCCAGGAGAAGCGCTTCAGCCAGGACTCGGCGACGATGCCCACGTAGTAGATGACGGCGGTGGTGCCGCCCGCCCAGACGATGCCGCCGAGGACGTTGGCGATCAGGAACTTCCAGTACGGCATCCGCAGCACGCCCGCGAGCGGGCCGGCGAAGATGCGCAGCAGGGCCACGAAACGGCCGAAGAATACGGCCCACATGCCCCACTTCTTGAAGGAGCGCTCGGCGGTCGCGATGTGCCCCTCGCTGAAGTGGCGGGGGAACTTGGCGCCCAGCCAGGCCAGCAGTGGCCGTCCGCCCTTGCGGCCGATGGCGTAGCCGATCGAGTCGCCGATGATCGCGCCGGCGGTGGCGCAGGCACCGAGGACCACCGGGTCGATGTCGCCGTGCTGGGAGGCGAGCAGCGCGGAGGAGACCAGGATGATCTCGCCCGGCAGCGGGATGCCCAGGCTCTCCAGCCCGATGACCAGCCCCACCAGGGCGTACACGGCGACCGCGGGTACGGTCTCGAGCCACTCCTGCACGTGCAACGCCCTGTCCTCCCGGCCCGCCGTTCGTGCGCCGGGACCGGCGCACGAACGGGAAGCCTACCGGGCCCCGTCGGTGTGCCGGCGGTCAGCCGTTGGGGCGCAGGGTCCAGACGACGGTCATCTCGCCGGTGACGGCGCCGTCCTCACGGCGGATGGCGATCGAGACCGGGAACTCGGGGCGCACGCCCTCGTCGAGTTCGGCGACGACCTCGGTGGCCGGGCGGCCGAGGGTCGCGGTGGCGGTGACCGGGCCCATGGCCAGCTTCCTGTAGGCGATCTCGGCGCTGACGGCAAGCGGCACGGCGCGTGCGAGCTGGTCACCGAACGCGGCGAGCACGATCGCGCCGCTCGCCGACTCACCGAGGGTGAACATCGCACCGGCGTGCGGCCCGCCCACGTGGTTGTGGTAGTCGGCCTGGTCCGGCAGGGCCACCACGGCCCGCTCGGGCGTGGTCTCCAGGAACTGGAGGTTGAGGGTCCGGGCCATGGGCACCGTGGCGGCGAGCATCTCGCCGATGGACATCTGGTCTGCGCTCATGGGCGCAGGTTACCCGCGAGTAGCCTCAACTCGCCATGCCGCGCGGCATCCGGTTTGCTACGTCCCCGTCAAAGGGCGGTGACCCAATCGTGTCCCTGGCACGGCTAGGGTTGCTGCCCATGTGGCCAGGACAGCAGCCGCCCGGGGGCGAGCAGAACCCGCAGTCGAACAACCCGTACCAGCAGCCGGGGTACCAACAGCCGAATCCGTACCAGCAGCCCGGCTACCAGCAGCCGAACCCGTACCAGCAGCAGTCCGGCTGGGGGGCGCAGACCGTGGCGGGCGGACCGCAGCCACCGCAGGGCGGGGGCGGCGGGAACCGGACGAAGCTGGTGGCGATCGTGGCGGCGACGGCCGTGGTGGTGGCCGCCGGTGTCACCGGGTTCCTGGTGCTCGGCGGCGGCGAGGACGACGAGGCCGACGGCAAGAAGGACGCCAAGCCGACCGCGACGGCGACCAAGGACACCTCCGCCGGACCGAGCGCCTCCGCCTCGGACGACAACCCGCGCGGCGGCGAGGGGGAGAAGGCGACCATTCCGGGCTGGCAGGTCGTCGTCAACACCCGCTTCGGCACCAAGTTCGACGTCCCGGCCGACTGGGAGATCGAGACGCCCGGCACCAGCGTGGGCTTCGAGTGGGAGAAGGAGGACGGTGAGCTGGACCGCACCACCGTCACCGCCCCCGCCTATCTGAAGTCCGAGTGGTGCACGAGCGACGACAACAAGGACGGCCGCGAGGAGAACACCTCCCTCGCCACCGCCGGTACCCGCGGCGAGAACGGCGCCAAGGACACGGACATGGCGGCCGAGACCCGGGTGCCGTGGTGGGTCTACGGCGGGTACACGCAGCCCGACAAGAAGAGCATCAAGTACGAGAAGCCGAAGGCGTACACCACGGCGTCCGGCATCAAGGGCAGCGTGGCCACGGCGCACTCGGAGAACACGCCGCAGAACGGCAAGTGCGACAGCGACGGCAAGGCGATCACGTTCGCCTTCAAGAACGGCGCCGGGGACTTCGTCACCTGGAACCTGTACGGCGCCAAGGGCGTCAAGGACGAGATCCCGGACGCGACCGTGCAGAAGATCCTCAGCACGGTGCGTCTGACGGAGGACGGACCGCAGGGGTCGTAGCAGGTCGGGAGGGCGGCGGCCCACGGCGGCCCATTTGGCAAGTCGGCCCCGGCCCGGCGATAGTCACGGGGTGCCGACCACCGTCATCCGCCGCCGTCCCGTCTGGGCCGGCCGCAACTACTCCCTGCTGACCGCCGCCGCCGTGGTGACCAACCTGGGCAGTCACGGCGCGCTGATCGCCGCCGCGTTCGCCGTGCTGGGCACGGGCGGCGACGGCGGCGACGTGGGTCTGGTGGCCGCCGCCCGCACCCTGCCGCTGGTGCTGTTCCTGCTGATCGGCGGTGCCGTCGCGGACCGGCTGCCGCGGCACCGGGTGATGGTCGCGGCCAACGCCCTGAACTGTGTCTCGCAGGCCGCGTTCGCGGCGCTGGTCCTGGCGGGCGAGGCGCGGCTGTGGCAGATGATGCTGCTCAGCGCGCTCGGCGGTACCGGTCAGGCGTTCTTCAACCCGGCCGCCGAGGGCATGCTGCTGTCCTCGGTCGAGGGCGAGCAGGCCGGCCGGGCGTTCGCGGTGTTCCGGATGGCGATGCACGGAGCGACGCTCGGCGGGGCCGCGCTGGGCGGCGCCATGGTCGCCGCGATCGGGCCCGGCTGGGTGCTGGCGGCGGACGCGGCGGCCTTCGCGGTCGCGGCGGCGCTGCGGGCGTTCCTCGACGTGAAGCACATACCGCCGCGCGCCCCCGGCGGCGGCATGCTCGCCGATCTGAAGGAGGGCTGGCGGGAGTTCATCGGCCGGCCCTGGCTGTGGGGCATCGTCGTCCAGTTCTCCGTCGCCAACGCGGTCGTCGGCGCGGCCGACGCGGTCTACGGACCGCTCGTCGCCCGGGACCATCTGGGCGGCCCCGGTCCGTGGGGCGTGGCGCTGGCGTTCTTCGGCGGGGGCACGGTGGTGGGCGCGCTGCTGATGACCCGCTGGCAGCCGCGCCGTCTGCTGTTCGCCGGCACCTTGTGCGTGTTCCCGCTGGCCCTGCCGTCCGCCGCGCTCGCCGTGCCGGCGCCGGTCGCCGTGCTGTGCGCGGTGATGTTCGTGACCGGCGTGTCGCTGGAGGTGTTCGGCGTCTCCTGGATGACCGCGCTGCACCAGGAGATACCGGAGGAGAAGCTGTCCCGGGTCTCGGCGTACGACTGGTTCGGCTCGGTCGCGCTGGTGCCGACGGCGATGGCCCTGGCGGGCCCGGCGGAGACGGCGTTCGGCCGCCCGGAGGCGCTGTGGGGGTGCGCGGCGCTGGTCGTGGTCGTCACGGCGGCGGTGCTGTGCGTCCCGGACGTACGGAATCTGCGCCGCCGAACCCGCCAGGTCACCGGCGCGGCCCCGGACACCGCGCCGGCCGGCACCGAACGCCCCGTCGGCGAGCTCGGATGACGGGCGCGCACCGCGCCGGCCGACACCGAACGCCCGTCGACGGGCTCCGGTGACGGCGTGCGCCGCGCGCGGAATCGGCACGGGCGCCGGGTCAACCGATGCCGAACGCCCCCTCCGGAGGTTCCGGGGACGGTACGGCGTCCTCGTCGCGCACCGGGCGCGCACCGCGTGTGAAGTCCCGCAGGGCCGCGCCGTGTTCGACCCGCGCGGGGAAGGCGTCGGCGGCGGTGGCGCGGGACAGGCCGGCGATGTCCAGGGGGCGGTGGGCGGCGGCCAGAACCGCGTTGCCGAAGCGGCGACCGCGCAGCACTCCCGGCTCGGCGATCAGCGCCAGCTCCTCGAACCGCGTCCCCAAAGTGGCGAGTTGGGAGCGGAGGAAGGCGAACGGGGCCGCGTCCGCGAGGTTGGCGAGATAGACCCCGCCGGGCCGCAGGACGCGGGCGGCCTCCTGCGCGTAGGCGACGGACGTCAGGTGCGCCGGGACCCGTGAGCCGCCGAAGACGTCGGCGACCAGGACGTCCGCGCTGTCGTCGGGGGCCGACTCCAGCCAGGCGCGGGCGTCCGCCGCGTGCAGGGTGACATCGGCGTCGGCGGGGAGGGGCAGGTGCTCGGCGACCAGTTCCAGCAGCCCCCGGTCGAACTCCACGACGTGCTGCCGGGAGCCGGGGCGGGTGGCGGCCAGGTAGCGGGGCAGGGTGAGCGCGCCGCCGCCGAGGTGCAGGGCGTCCAGGGGGCGCCCCGGCTCGCCCACGGTGTCGAGGACGTGCCCGAGCCGACGCGCGTACTCGAACTCCAGATGCGTCGGCTCGTCGAGGTCGACGTACGACTGCGGTGCCCCGTCGACGGTCAGCAGCCAGGCCCGCTCCCGGTCCACGTCGGGCATGAGTCTCGCGGTGCCGTGGTCGGTGACGCGGCTGACGGGTATGGCTTCGTTCACCTCCTCATTGTGCGGGCGGCCGACGCCGGCAGAGGCGCGGGGCACCGCGCGACCGGTCGTGCACCGGCCGGCAGTCCCCCGCGCACGGACACCGCCCTCACCCGACGGCGGTCACGGTCCCCGCCCCCACGGTGCGGCCGCCCTCACGGATGGCGAACCCGAGCCCGGACTCCAGGGGCACGTCCCGTCCCAGTTCGACGGTCATCGTGACCGTGTCCCCGGGCCGCGCCACCGCCGCCTCGCCGAGGTCGACGTCACCCACGACGTCCGCCGTGCGGATGTAGAACTGCGGGCGGTACCCGGTCGACACCGGTGTCGTACGGCCGCCCTCGCGGGACGACAGCACGTACACCTGCGCGGTGAAACGCCGGCTCGGCACCACGCTGCCCGGCGCGGCCACCACGTGCCCGCGTCGCACCGCGTCGCGCGGCACCCCGCGCAGCAGCAGCGCCACGTTGTCGCCGGCCTGCGCCTCCTCCATGGGCTTGCCGAAGGTCTCCAGGCCGGTCACCACGGTCTCCACGTCGGCGCCGAGCACCTCGACCCGGTCGCCGACGCGGACCGTGCCGCGCTCCACCGCGCCCGTCACGACGGTGCCCCGGCCGGTGATGGTGAGCACGTTCTCCACCGGCAGCAGGAACGGCGCGTCCAGGTACCGCTCGGGCATGGGCACATACGTGTCCACCGCGTCGAGCAGCGCGTCGATCGACGCCGTCCAGCGCGGGTCGCCGTCCAGCGCCTTCAGCCCGGAGACCCGTACGACGGGCGCGGACTCCCCGCCGTAGCCGTGCGCGGAGAGCAGGTCGCGGACCTCCAGTTCGACCAGGTCGGTGAGTTCCTCGTCGCCCGCGTCGGCCTTGTTGATCGCCACGACGATGTGGTCCACGCCCACCTGCCGGGCGAGCAGCACGTGCTCGGCGGTCTGCGGCATGATCCCGTCGAGCGCCGAGACGACGAGGATCGCCCCGTCGAGCTGCGCGGCGCCGGTGACCATGTTCTTGACGTAGTCGGCGTGGCCGGGCATGTCGACGTGGGCGTAGTGCCGGGTGTCGGTCTCGTACTCGACGTGCGCGATGTTGATGGTGATGCCGCGCGCGGCCTCCTCCGGCGCCCGGTCGATGCGGTCGAACGGGACGAAACTGCCGGAGCCGCGCTCGGCGAGGACCTTGGTGATGGCGGCGGTCAGGGTGGTCTTGCCGTGGTCGACATGGCCCATCGTGCCGATGTTCAGATGCGGTTTGGTGCGGACGTACGCCGTCTTGGACATGGCGGTACCTCGAAGCCTCTCGGTGATGACGCGTGGTGACGCGTGACGGCCCCGGGCGCGGCGGATCGGCGCGCGGCCGGGACGGGGACCCCAGGGACCTGACCGACCCTCCCCCTGGGGGGTCCGCCGGACGATCCGGGGAGGGTCAGCTTCGGGCGCCGTCGACTGCTGCGAGGAAGGCGGGAACGGCAGCCTTCGGGGCATCCGCGACCGCGGATGCTGCGAGGTGGAAGGCGTACCGGAACATGGCGTCGATCCTTGCCGACGACCCGCTCCGCGTCGAATGGTTTTCCGCGCCGGGCCGGGCTACCGGGCGCCGATGTTCTTCAGCGCCTCCCGTACCGACAGCGGCGCGAACCGTCCCTGCTCGCGCGCCAGGAAGGCCCGTACGGCGTCGGGGTCGGTCCTGGCGTACTCGCGCAGGCACCAGCCGATGGCCTTGCGGATGAAGAAGTCCTGGTGTCCGGACCGGCGCAGGCAGTGGTCGAAGAGGCGCGCGGTGTCGGTGCTTTCCTTGTAGCGCAGTTGGTGGAGCAGGGCGGTGCGGGCGAGCCACAGGTCGTCGTCGCCGATCCACTCGTCCATCTCGGCGGTGAGACTCCGGTCGGCGGCGACCAGCGCCCCGACGACGTGCGCGGCGAGCAGGTCGACGGTGTCCCACCAGGGGACCGTGGTGACGAGGTGCCGGGCGACGGGCAGGAAGCCGGAGGAGCAGTGCCGTACGTGGCGGCGCAGGTAGTCCACGGCGAAGTACTGGTACTCGCGCTCGGGCAGCTCCCAGCAGCGCAGGGCGACGGCCGCGCAGTCGGCCTCGTCGGGGCGGGGCAGCCCTTCCACGACGGTGCGGGACAGGGCGCGGCGGGCCGGGGTGGTCAGGCCGAGGAAGGGGGCGACGTCCTTCATGTAGGCGCGCATCGCCACGGCCCGCTCCGGATCGGCCGCGGGCCCGTACGCGGCGGTGAGCCGTTCCAGCACGGTGTCGGCGAGCGGACTGCCCGGCACACGCGGTGCCGCCGTACCGTCCTCTGTGACGCGCATGAGACGAACACTACGGCGATCACACACATTTGTCGGTTAGTGTCACCGGATGCTCGATGCCACCACCCGCTCTGGGGGCACCGCCGCCACGGCCTCTCCCCGGGCCACCGCCACGGACCTCGCGGTACCGCTCCCGCCGGCCACCACCACGGGATTCGCCGCCCGCTGCGCCAGAATCCTGCTGTCGCCGTGGTCACGGCTGTCCCTGCTGGTCGCCCTGCTCCTCACCGCCGCGTCGCTGATGCTCGCGTTCGAGCCACAGCGGCTGCTGACCGACGGCTGGCCCGCACAGCTCGGCGGGGCCGCGGCGGTCGTGGCGTACGCGGTGGCCTACGGGGTGTGCACGGTGGCGTTCGTGCCGCGCCCGCTGCTGAACCTCGCCGCGGGCGCGCTGTTCGGCTCCCAGCTCGGCCTGGGCGCGGCGCTGGGCGGCACGGTGCTGGGCGCCGGGCTGGCCTTCTGCCTGGGGCGGGCGCTCGGCCAGGAGGCGCTCCGTCCGCTGCTGCGCGGACGCTGGCTGAAGGCCGCGGACGACCAGCTGAGCCGGCACGGCTTCCGCTCGATGCTGGCGGCCCGGCTGTTCCCGGGTATCCCGTTCGCCGCCTCGAACTACTGCGCCGCCGTCTCCCGTATGGGCCTGCTGCCGTTCCTGCTGGCGACGGCACTCGGGTCGGTCCCGAACACCGCCGCCTACGTGGTGGCCGGCGCCCGTGCCTCGACGCCGACGTCCCCGGCCTTCCTGATCGCGCTGGCCTGCATCGCCGTACCGGGCCTGGCGGGCGCGGTGGTGGCGTGGCGCAAGCGGCACCAGCTGCGCGGACGGTGAGTCGGCCGGCGGTACGTCAGGCCCGCTCCAGGACCATCGCGTTGGCGAGTCCGCCGGCCTCGCACATGGTCTGCAGGGCGTAGCGGGCGCCGCGTTCGCGCATCGCGTGGACCAGGGTCGTCGTCAGCCGGGTGCCGCTGGCGCCGAGCGGATGGCCGAGGGCGAGGGCGCCGCCGTGCACGTTGACCTTGGCCGGGTCGGCGCCGGTCTCCTGCTGCCAGGCCAGGACCACACCGGCGAACGCCTCGTTGACCTCGAACAGGTCGATGTCGTCGAGCGACAGGGAGGCGCGGCGCAGCACCTTCTCGGTGGCCGGGACGACACCGGTGAGCATCAGCAGCGGGTCGGATCCGGTGACGGCGAAGCTGTGCAGCCGGGCGAGCGGGCGCAGGCCGAGGCGGGCGGCGGTCTCGCTCGACGTGATGAGGACGGCGGAGGCACCGTCGTTGATCGGGCTGGCGTTGCCCGCGGTGACGTTCCACTCGATCTGCGGGAAGCGCTCGGCGAAGACCGGGTCGTGGTAGGCGGGACGCAGGCCGGCCAGGGTCTCGGTGGTGCTGTCCGGCCGTACGCACTCGTCGCGGGTGACGCCGTCGAGCGGTGCGACCTCGGCGTCGAACAGCCCGGTGTTCCAGGCCCCGGCGGCCTTGCGGTGCGAGGAGACGGCGAAGGTGTCCATCTGCTCGCGGGTGATCGACCACTTGGCGGCGATGAGTTCGGCGCTGACGCCCTGCGGGACGAGCCCTTCCGGGTAGCGCTCGGCGACTCCGGGGCCGAAGGGGTCCTTGCCCGCGGGCACGTTGGACCACATCGGCACCCGGCTCATGGACTCCACGCCGCAGGCGACGACGAGGTCGTACGCGCCGGACATGACCCCTTGCGCCGCGAAGTGCACGGCCTGCTGGGAGGAGCCGCACTGGCGGTCCACGGTGGTGGCCGGGACGGACTCGGGCAGGCCGGCGGACAGGACGGCGTAGCGGGTGGTGTTCATGGCCTGCTCGCCGACCTGGTCGACGGTGCCGCCGATGACGTCGTCGATCAGCGTGGGGTCCACGCCGGAGCGCTCGACGAGGGTGCGCAGGGTGTGGGCGAGGAGTTCGACGGGGTGGACGTGGGCGAGGGCGCCCTGCGGCTTGCCCCTGCCGATGGGGGTGCGTACGGCTTCGACGACGACTGCGTCACGCATGGTGCGGGCCTCCTTGGCCGGGACCGGTTCAGGACGACGTACCAGTGAGTAGGAAATCCGAACTCACCATAGCCCTGTGAGTTGGAAAAACAAACCCTCCTCTAGACTCGGCCGTATGGCCGCCTCCAAAGACCCGCGTCCCTGCTCGATCGCCGACACGCTCGCGCTGGTCGGCGAGAAGTACTCCCTGCTCGTCCTGCGCGAGGTGTGCCTGGGCAACGGCCGCTTCGACCAGCTGGTGCGCAACATCGGCGCTCCGCGCGACATCCTGGCCACCCGGCTGCGGCGGCTGGTCGACGCCGGGATCCTGGCCAAGCACCCCTACAGCGAGCGCCCGCAGCGCTTCGAGTACCGGCCCACCCAGGCGGGGCTGGAACTGGAGCCCGTCCTGCTGACCCTCAAGGAGTGGGGCGACCGCCATCTGCACCGGGACGGCGACCTGCCCATGGTGCTCGAGCACGTCTGCGGCAGCGAATTCGTCCCGGTCGTCACCTGCCGGACCTGTGGCGACGAGGCGCGTCACGAGGACCTGACCTCGCATCCGCAGGCGCCGGGGTGGACGGTGGGCGGCCCCACGGCGGCCTGAGCCGTCGCTTTCCGTCAAGGGCGGAGCCGTGAAGCCCCTGTGTCGGGGCTGTTCATCTTGGGGCGCTACGCTTCCCCCTCGGCGCGCCTGATCATCGATCACCGCTCACGGCGGTGCGGTGCGCCGTCGCCCGTCCCACGATCGGCACTTGGACTCCGCTACCTCATGTCTTGGTTCGAATCACTCATCCTCGGACTCGTCCAGGGGCTGACCGAGTTCCTGCCCGTCTCCTCCAGCGCGCACCTGCGGCTGACCGCGGCCTTCTCCGGCTGGGAGGACCCGGGCGCGGCCTTCACCGCGATCACCCAGATCGGCACGGAGACCGCGGTCCTGATCTACTTCCGCAAGGACATCGGGCGGATCCTGTCGGCCTGGACCCGCTCGCTGACGGACAAGGAGATGCGCCGCGACCAGGACGCGCGCATGGGCTGGCTCGTCATCGTCGGCTCGATCCCGATCGGCGTGCTCGGGGTGACGCTCAAGGACCAGATCGAGGGGCCGTTCCGTGATCTGCGGCTCACCGCGGCGATGCTGATCGGCATGGGCGTCGTGCTCGGCGTCGCCGACCGCCTCGCGGCGCGGAGCGAGAGCGGCGGCCGGCACCGTGTGGCCAAGCAGCGCAAGGAACTCAAGGATCTGAGCGTCAAGGACGGCCTGATCTACGGCATCTGCCAGGCCATGGCCCTCATCCCGGGTGTCTCCCGCTCCGGCGCCACCATCAGCGGCGGTCTGTTCATGGGCTACCGGCGCGAGGCCGCGGCCCGCTACTCCTTCCTGCTCGCCGTCCCCGCGGTGCTGGCCTCCGGGGCGTTCGAGCTGAAGGACGCCGCGGAGGGCGGGCACGTCTCCTGGGGCCCGACGCTCTTCGCGACGGTGATCGCCTTCGCCGTCGGGTACGCGGTGATCGCCTGGTTCATGAAGTTCATCTCGACCAAGAGCTTCATGCCCTTCGTCTGGTACCGCATCGCGCTCGGCATCGTCATCATCGTGCTGGTCGCCACGGGCGCCCTCAGCCCGCACGCGGCGGAGTCGGCGGGCTGAGCCCCGCGCGGAACACGCCTCCCCGGCGGGAACGTGACTCGGGCACGTGACCGAAGACATACGGTGCGCGTAGCCGTCCGGTAGCGCACTGTCAGTCCCTGGCCCTAGGCTTGTCCGCATGTCCCCCGACTTAGTGACCCCTGGTTCCGCGCGGTCCGCCGCCGAGGTCAACGAGCAGATCCGCGCGCTGTGGCTGCGCGCGGGCGGGTCCCTGTCCGCCCAGGAGCGCGAGCAGTACGAACTGCTGGTGGTCGAGTGGGCGGCGGCGATCCGCGGCCGGGTCGTCAAGGCGGCCTGACCCTCCCCCGCCCCGCGGCTCAGCGCCCGCCCGCCACTCTCAGCACCGTCCCCGTGGTATACGAGGCCTCCGGCGACATCAGCCACGCCACGGCCGCCGCGATCTCCTCGGCCTGCCCCACCCGCCGCAGCGGGATGCTCCCGGCCATCTCCCGGGCACGGTCCGGGGCTCCCATGGCGGCATGCATCTCCGTGTCGATCGCGCCCGGCGCGACCGCGTTGACCCGGATGCCGTCCGGGCCGAGCTCCTTGGACAGACCGAGGGTCAGGGTGTCGACGGCGGCCTTCGTCGCCGCGTAGTGCACGAACTCGCCGGGGCTGCCCAGAGTGGCGGCCCCCGAGGAGATGTTCACGATCACACCCTCTCCCCGGGGCGTCATGAGCTGCGCCGCCCGCCGCGAACACAGCAGCGTGCCGATGAGGTTGACGTCGACGACCCGCCGCAGGACGTCCGTCCCGACCTCGGTGAACCGCCCCAGCGGCCCCGTCACCGCCGCGTTGTTCACCAGCCCCGTCAGCGGCCCGAGCTCCCGCTCCGCCACCTCGAAGAGACGGTCGACATCCGCCTCGACGGACGTGTCCGCGCGCACGGTCACGGCCCGCGCCCCGGCCGCCCGCACCCCCTGCGCCACGTCCTCGGCGGCCGCGGCGTCCCGGACGTAGTTCACCGCCACGTCGTGCCCCTCCGACGCGAGCCGCAGACAGGTCGCGGCACCGATCCCCCGGCTGCCACCGGTGACCACCGTGACGAGACGCTTCATGAGTACCTCCAGGCGAAGAGCGCGAAGAGCGCGGGACGAAGATCCTCAGGCTCGCAGATGCGCGAGCACCTCGTCGTCGAGGGGGTGGGGGCGCTCCTCGGGCAGCAGCCCGGCCGCACGGTCGGGCTCCCCTCCCGCACCAGGGCATGGATCTCGGCGGCGAGCGGTGTCACGTCCTCGACGCCCACGATCCACTCGTCCGCGTACCGCGCGGCCGCCTCCCGCAGCTCCCGCTTCCAGGTGCCGCCGTCACCGTGCGGGGCGGCACGCAGTGCGACAGACACGCGTCCCGCAGCGCCCTCGCCCCACCGACCGGTACCGCGATCGAGTGGAACCGGTTCGACGGGTGACCTCACTCCTCCACGCGTGTCCACAGGGAGAGGTCGCTGCTCGTCGCCACGGCGACCGTCTGCCCGGAGGGCGAGAAACCGGCTGCTCGAAGTTCGGAGTAGTTCGAGTGGAAGATGTGCCACCACCGCTCTCCGTGCGGACCGGCGTGGGGCGGCCCGCCGTCGCTGGACAGCAGGACACGGTCGTTCGGCCAGGCCGGGGTGACGACCTCCAGGGTCCAGCCGTCCGCGGTGGTGGTGTGCAGCCCTCCGCCGAACAGCCCCGCGATGCGTACGCGGCTCCCGGCGACCGGCCCCAGTCCCGGGCAGGACAGATCGGCGACCGCGTCGGGGGTGCTGTCCTCGGCGTCGGGGTCGCGGTCCCTGGCGATCTTCTCCCCGGTGACGGCGTCGAAGAGACCGTGGCCGTCGGAGGAGACGACCATCACCAGATCGTGGCCGCTGTCGGGATGCGTCGCGAAGCCGATCCCGAGCAGGCCGCCGACAGGAACGCCGTACGCGTACTCGAAGACGGGCTGCCAGGGTTCGGGAGCGGGCACCACGGGGGCCGCGAGGAGCCGGTTCCGCATCGCCTGCTGGTACGCCGAGAGCCCGGGCTCACGCTCCGGCTGTTCGGCCGGAGCCGTCTTCTTCGTCCGCTTCGTCACGGCTCCATGATCCGCTTCCCGGCAGGCTCGTCCAACGGAGTCGATGCAGCCCGGTACTCGAGCACGGGCCCTCGCAGTCCGTGAACGCGGCTTGACAACCCACGTCGGGTCTCGTTCGCGGCTGACGGCACCTCGCCGAAAAGCCGGTCATGCGGGCAGGGCAGGCCGGTACGGCCTTGTGGAGACCACCTCGTACGGCCGGCCAGAACGCCGTCACGCGGAAGCCACCACCTCGCCGGCCATGACCTCGGGAGGGTGGGGAAGCAGTGACGCGAGGTTGTCCCGCACGAAGCCCGCAGCCCTCAGGATCGATTCCTCGGCGCCGGCCCGGTCCTGGAAGACGCTGGTCGAGACCATCACTCCGTCCCCGGCATCGATCCAGTAGTAGGCCACGAAGCCTGCGACCTGACGCATGAGCGGCACGAACCCCTCGTTCACGAGACGTGCCGCCTCGGCCGCATCGGTCACTCCTTCGTACCGCCGGACTGCTGCGTACATCCCCAAGCTCCTCGTGGCGTTCCGGACTCGTCCTCTGCCGGGACGTCGTACCCCTGCGACGGCCGTCCGGCTCATGAGGCGTCCGGCAATCACCTGAAGGGCCACCTCGGGTGATCCGAACGGCGGCCGCCGCCCCGGACGCGAGGCCCTCCGCGGTTGCGCCACGAGACGGCCTCGGCCGCGCAACAGGGCGAAGACCGGTGAATATCCGCGCACGCCCCCTTGGCCGCGCACGCGCCATGGCCAACACTGAGCCGATGACGCAGCGTGTGGAGCTCGCGACCGTGAGGGACCGGCTGGCCGTGGACGGGCTCGTCACCGAGTACGCGGTGGCCGTGGACGACGGCGACTGGGAGGCGTACCGGGGACTGTTCACCCCGGACGGGCGGGCGGACTACCGCTCGGCCGGCGGCATCGAGGGCAGCGCCGGGACAGTGGCCGGATGGCTGGCGGACAGTCTCGGGGGCTTCCCCGTGCGGCAGCACCTGATCGTCAACCGGCGGGTGCGGTTCGGGGTCTGGGAGCAGGACACCGGCGACACGGCCCAGGTGCAGGCCGACTACGTCAATCCGATGGGCCGTACCGGACAGGACGGCGCCTTCGCCGCCTTGGACCTCGTGTGCGGCGGCCGGTGCGCCTTCGCGATGCTGCGCACGGACGACGGCTGGCGGCTGAGCGGGGTGGTCGTACGGGAGAAGTGGCGCCGCCTGCCCGACCCGCGGACGGCTTCTGTGATCGGCTGATCCCGGCGTGCGCCGTCCCGGATCACCGAGGGGACGCACACTGGAGGCACCACGGGGTAGGGAGGCGCCTATGAAGACGCTCGGCCACTGGCTCGCCTCCCCCTGGCGGCGCTCGACCGCCGCCGCGGTCGTGGGCGCCCTGCCCGTCCTGGCCTTTCCCGCCCCGTCCCTGTGGTGGTTCGCCTACGTCGCCCTGGTCCCGTGGGTGCTGCTGGCCCGTACCGCTCCTACGGGAAGACGGGCGGCCTGCGACGGCTGGTGGGGCGGGTTCGGCTTCATGCTGGCCATGCACCACTGGCTGCTGCCGAATCTGCACGTGTTCACGTTCGTCATCGCCGCCCTGCTGGGCGCGCTGTGGGCGCCGTGGGGGTGGCTGGTGCGGCGGCTGCTCGGCGGGGTGCCGTCCCGCGGGCGGGTCACGGCCGCGCTCGTCGTGGTGCCGTCGGGGTGGCTGACGATCGAACTCGTCCGCTCCTGGCAGGGGCTCGGTGGCCCCTGGGGTGTGCTCGGTGCGAGCCAGTGGCAGGTGGAGGCCGCGCTGCGGCTGGCGTCGGTCGGGGGGACATGGCTGCTCAGTTTCCTGGTGGTGGCCCTGAACGTCGCCGTGGCCGTGCTGGTCGCGGTCCGGCAGGCCCGGTTGCCCGCCCTGGCCGGGCTCGTCGCCACGGCCGCCGCCGCTTCCGCCGCCTGGGTGTTCTCGCCCCGGCCCGGCACCGACGACCGGGTGCGGATCGCGCTCGTGCAGCCGGGCGTCGTCGCCGGACCCGACAGTGCGGACCGCCGCTTCGACCGTGAGGAACAGCTCACGCGCGAGCTCGCCAGGCAGGACGTCGGCCTGGTCGTCTGGGGCGAGAGCAGCGTCGGCTTCGACCTCGGGGACCGGCCCGACCTCGCGCGGCGGCTGGCCGCGCTGTCCCGCGAGACGGGCGCCGAACTCCTGGTCAACGTGGACGCCCGGCGGTCGGACAAGCCCGGTATCCACAAGAGCTCGGTACTGATCGGCCCGGACGGTCCGACCGGCGACCGGTACGACAAGATGCGGCTGGTCCCGTTCGGCGAGTACATCCCGGCCCGTTCCCTGCTGGGCTGGGCGACCTCCGTCGGCGAGGCGGCCGGCGAGGACCGCCG
This sequence comes from Streptomyces sp. NPDC059787, assembly GCF_042732315.1. NCBI lineage: Bacteria > Bacillati > Actinomycetota > Actinomycetes > Kitasatosporales > Streptomycetaceae > Streptomyces > Streptomyces sp. NPDC059787. The sequence goes on along the minus strand of NZ_JBHWHX010000035.1, from coordinate 17,331 downwards.
GCAGGGCTCCGAGCAGGTGGTGATGGACACGGCGAACGGGCCGCGGATCGGCCCGATGGTGTGCTTCGAGTCCGCGTTCCCCGACATGAGCCGGCATCTCGCCGAGGACGGCGCCGACGTCCTGCTCGCCCAGTCCTCCACGTCGACGTTCCAGCAGAGCTGGGCGCCCGCGCAGCACGCCTCGCTCGGCGCGCTGCGCGCCGCCGAGACCGGCCGCCCGATGGTGCACGCGACCCTGACGGGCGTCTCCGCGGTGTACGGGCCGGGCGGGGAGCCAGTCGGCCCGCGGCTCGGCACGGACACCGCCGCCGCGCGGGTGTACGAGGTTCCACTGGCGCACGGCACCACGCCCTACGTCCGCTTCGGCGACTGGCCGCTGTACGGGGCCCCCATGATCCTCACGGTCTGGGGCGTCGCCGAGGTGCTGCGGGTCAGGCGGGGCGCTCGTGGACCGCTCGCAGCACCCGCTCGCACAGCTCATGGGTCGCCAGCGCGTCCCGGGCGCTGAGCACCTCGCCCGCGCGGACCGCGTCCAGGAAGGCGAGCACCGCCTGCTCGATGCCGCGCTGCCGCGACACCGGCACCCAGTCGCCGCGCCGGCGCACGGTGGGCTGTCCCTTGTGGTCGATCACCTCGGCGAGGTTGACCACCTGACGCTTGGTGTCCTGCCCGGAGACCTCCAGGATCTCCTCGGCCGAGCCGCTGAGCCGGTTCATCACGCCGAGCGCGGTGAAGCCGTCCCCGGAGAGCTGGAGCACCACGTGGTGCAGCAGCCCGTCCTCGGTGCGGGCGCGCACGGTCACGTCGTCGACCGTGCCGGGCACCAGGAAACGCAGGGTGTCGACGACGTGGATGAAGTCGTCGAGGATCATCGTGCGGGGTTCCTCGGGCAGTCCGACGCGGTTCTTCTGCATCAGGATCAGCTCGCGCGGGTGGTCGGCGCACTGGACGTAGCCGGGGGCGAAGCGCCGGTTGAAGCCGACGGCGAGACTCGTGCCCCGCTCCTCGGCGAGCGCCACCAGCCGCTCGGAGTCGGCGAGTTCGTAGGCGAGCGGCTTGTCGACGTACGTCGGTACGCCCGCCTCCAGGAGCCGGGTCACGATCTCGGGGTGGACCTCGGTGGGCGCGTGCACGAAGGCCGCGTCGAGGTCCTGGGCGATCAGGGAGTCGAGGTCCGCGTGGCGCCGCGCGGGCGGGAGGTGGAGGCCGTCGGCGACCCGGTCGAGGGTCGCGGGGGTGCGGGTCTGCAGGTGCAGCTCCACTCCGGGCTGGTGGGCGAGCACCGGAAGATAGGCCTTCTGGGCGATGTCACCGAGTCCGATGCAGCCGACCTTCACGGGGTGTTCTCCTCTAGCCATTGCCTTGCGTGGTGTGCTGCGAAGCATACGGCTGCTGCGGCGGGCACCAGCCGGCGATCGAGTCGAAGCCGCGCAGGAACAGGGCCGGTCCGGCCTTCGACAGCGCGGCGACCGCGTTGTCGCGTACGGCGACGCCGACGCGGCCGGTCATCAGGTTGAAGCGGGCCACCTTCACGGCCCGGCGGGCGATCCCGGTGGTGCGGGGCAGCCGGGCCGCGGTGTAGGCGGGCAGGTCACCGGCGTGGTGGGCGAGGGTGATCGCGTCCTCGACGGCCTGGTTGCCGCCCTGGCCGAGGGTCGGCGGCATGGCGTGCGCGGCGTCGCCGACCAGGGCCACCCGGCCGTGGTGGTAGGCGGGCAGCGGCTCGGTGATGTGGTGGACGTCGTGGCGGAGTACGTCCTCGGGTCGGGCGGCGGCCAGTACGTCGGGGACCGGGGTGTGCCAGTCGCCGTAGAGCCGCAGCAGTTCGGCCCGCTCGTCGTCGGGGGCGTGCTCCCCGGCGGGGGCCACGGCGGCGGCGTAGGCGTAGACCCGGCCGTCCTTGAGCGGATGCGTGCCCCAGATGCGGCCCCGGCCCCAGGTCTCGTGGGAGGCGAACTCCACGCCGGGCAGCGGGATCACCACCCGCCAGGTGGTGAACCCGGCGTACACGGGCCCGGGGTGGCCGGGGAACAGCACGCGGCGTACGGCGGAGTGGATGCCGTCGGCGGCCACCACGAGGTCGGCCTCCAGTTCGCCGTCGGGGGTGCCGACGCGGGCCGGCCGGCCGGAGTCTCCGGGGACACCGGGGTCGAGGAGGCGGGCTTCGGTGGCCGTGCGGACGGCGTCCGACGGGAGCAGCGCGGCCAGGTGGCCGACGAGGGTGGCGCGGTGCAGCAGGACGAGGGGGCCGCCGAAGCGCTCGGTCGCCGCGGCGGCGCTGGTACGGGACAGCCACCGTCCGCCCGGCGCGCGCAGCCCTCCGTCGCCCTGCCAGGCGGACAGGGCGCGGATGTCGTCGCCGAGCCCGATGACGTCCAGCCCGCGCAGGGCGTTGGGGGCCAGGGAGATGGCCGCGCCGACGGGTTCCAGTGAGCCGGCCCGCTCCAGCACCGTCACCCGCACACCGCGCCGGTGCAGGGCGGCTGCCGCGGTCAGGCCGCCGATCCCTCCGCCGATGACGATCGCCCGTCCGGTCCGTGCCATGACTCCTCCTCGCACCACACTCGAACTACACCTGTAGTGAACGCAGGACTCCAACGTACTACGTCCGTAGTGAGGTGGGTAGTTTGACCTCCATGTCCGTACGCACCGCAGGCGCCGCCCGTGCCGATCTCGTCGCCGACACCGCCCTCGCCCTGCTCGCCGAACGCGGGATGCGCGGACTCACCCACCGGGCGGTCGACGAGGCGGCCGGACTCCCCCAGGGGTCCACCTCGAACCTGGCGCGCACCCGCCAGGCGCTCCTCGAGCTGGCGGTACGGCGGCTCGCCGAGCGGGAGGCACGGGTTCTCGCGCTGCACGAGATGCCCGACCCGCGGGCCGGCGCCGGCTCACTGGTGGACGCCCTGGCACTGGCCACCCACCGCGCGCTGACCCGCAACCGGGCGCTGACGCTCGCCCGCTACGAGCTGGCCCTGGAGGCCACCCGCCGCCCCGAACTGCGGGCGCACTTCGACGCGGCCGGTGCCCGCTTCCGCGACCTGCTCACCGCCCTCGTCACCGGGCTGGGCTCGACGGACCCCGACCGTCATTGCCTGTCGCTGATCGCCTGGGCGGACGGGCTGATGTTCTCCTGCGTGGCCGGTTCCTTCAGCGCGCGCGTTCCGGGCCTCGCGGAGGTGCGCGCGGACCTCGGGGAACTGCTGGCGGGGATGCTCGGCACCGAAAAGCCCTGGTGAAGGGGGGTCTCGCTGGGCAAGGATGGCGGCATGACGATCGAGCGCAGTGAACCCGCCGTCAACGCCGACGAACGCACCATGCTGGAGGGATGGCTCGACTATCACCGCAGCACCCTCGCCCGGAAGTGCGAAGGGCTGACCGACGAGCAGCTGCGCACCGCGTCGGTGCCACCCTCGGAGCTGTCCCTGATGGGCCTGGTGCGGCACATGTCGGAGGTGGAACGGAGCTGGTTCCGCAGGGTGCTCGTGGACGAGGACGCCGCCCCCCTGTACTACAGCGAGGCCGACCGGGACGGCGAGTTCCATCTGACCGAGGCGGACACCTGGCAGGAGGCGTACGCGACCTGGCAGTCCGAGATAGGCGCCGCCCGGCGCAACGCGGCCGGCTTCGCCCTGGACGACCTGTCCCGGGGCCGTCACAGGTTCAGCGACGATCCGTACAGTCTGCGCTGGATCTACACCCACATGATCGAGGAGTACGCGCGTCACAACGGCCACGCCGACCTGCTCCGCGAGCGCGTCGACGGCGCCACCGGCGACTGACGTCACCCGCGGGGCGTCCGGAAGCCCCCGTACGGGGCGGGAGATCACCCGTGCGGGGCATGCTGTGCCTGTCCGGCCTCCCCAGGGCGGCCGGAGCCAGCAGAGTGGCGCGGGTGCATCGAACGACGACCACAGCAACGCTTCTGGTGACCGTGGCGGTCTCGGCCCTCTCGGGCTGTGTGACGGTCCACCGTCCCCTCGCACCCGGACCGGCGACGGCACCGTCCCAGGGGTCGGAGCCACGGCCGGTCGGGGGCGACGAGACGGAGGTCGTGCAGGCACCGGCGCGCGAGGCCCTGGAGATGATCGGCCCGTCCCGGCCCTCGAAGACGCCCGCGTCCCCGTCGCACCGGGCCGCTCCCAGGGCCACGCCGGAGCGGGGCACACCGCCCGACGACCGGAACGGGCAGGCCCGGCCGGCCCGTCCCGGGACCGGCGGGAACGGCCGGCCGCGCCCTCCCGCGACGGACCTCCCCGGTGTGCCGGAGCCGATGCGCCGCGGCTCCTCCGGTGGAACGGACGTGTGCGCGCTGGGCAGGCGGTACGGCGGCTGGCGCCCGGGCAGCCCGGAGGCGACCATCTGCGAGAAGACGTACGGAGGCTGAACCGGGCCGGAGCGGTGCCGGTCCTAGGAACGTCGTCCCGGCGGCCACCGGCCCTCGGGCGTCCCGTCCTCGTCCAGCCGGATCTCCAGCCGCCGGATGGCGGCCCGTACACCCTCGCCGTAGCGGTCGTCGGCCAGGGTGCGGGCGGCGCCCCGGGCCCGGTGGAGATGGGTGCGGGCGGCGTCGGGGCGGCCGAGGCGGGCGTAGTCGGCGGCCAGGCTGAGCTGCAGGGACGGGTAGAGCGCGCGCACGGCGAGGGATTCCCCGTACGCGTCGACGCGGTCGTCCGCCACCTCCTCGGCCGCCGTCAGCGCCCGCAGGTCCCAGGCCAGTTCGTCCTCGGGGTCGTCCTGTGTGTCGGCGAGGTAGTGGGCCAGGGTGCAGCGGTGCAGCGGGTCCCCGTGCTCGCCGATCTCCGCCCACAGACCGAGCAACCGGTGCCGGGCCTCCTCGCGGTCCCCCGCGTGGTGCAGCATCACGACCTGACCGATCCGCGTGAGCACGGCGTCCGGCGCCGCCTGCTCCTGTCGCTCCGCCACCGCGTCCTCCGCACCGCTCGCCGACTGTCGCCCCCGACGCTAACCGCAGGCCCGGGCAATACCGGACAAGCCGCTCCGTAGTACCTCAAGCGGGCCGGGTGCGGGGCCGACGAAGCGCTCCGCACCCGGCGGGGCGGCCTCAGCCCAGGTTCGGGACGGTCCAGTCGATCGGCTCGTGGCCCTGAGCGGCCACCGCCTCGTTGATCTGCGTGAACGGCCGGGACCCGAAGAACTTCTTCGCGGACAGCGGCGAGGGGTGCGCCCCCTTGACCACCACATGCCGGCTCTCGTCGATCAGCGGCAGCTTCTTCTGCGCGTAGTTGCCCCACAGCACGAAGACCGCCGGGTCGGGGCGGTCCGCCACCGCGCGGATCACCGCGTCGGTGAACAGCTCCCAGCCCTTGCCCTTGTGGGAGTTGGCCTCACCGGAGCGGACCGTGAGCACCGCGTTGAGCAGCAGCACGCCCTGCTCGGCCCACGGCATCAGATAGCCGTTGTCCGGGACGGGCGTGCCCAGCTCGGCGTGCATCTCCTTGTAGATGTTGCGCAGGGACGGGGGGATCTTCACGCCCGGGCGGACGGAGAAGCACAGGCCGTGTCCCTGGCCCTCGCCGTGGTACGGGTCCTGGCCGAGGACCAGGACCTTCACCTTGTCGTACGGCGTGGCCTCCAGCGCCGCGAAGACCTCCTCGCGGGGCGGGTAGACCGGACCGTTCGCCCGCTCCTCCTCGACGAACTCTGTCAGCTCCTTGAAGTAGGACTGCTGCAGCTCGTCGCCCAGAACCCCGCGCCAGGACTCGGGCAGCATGGCGATGTCGGTCACGTCATTGTCCTTACGTGTGCGGTCGCTTCCAGACCACAGAACCTACAGGCGACCACTGACAACCGGCCCGGCGAACGGCCGTACCCGGCCCTACCAGCTCGTCTTCCGGGAGAGTTGCCACATCATCATGATCGTGGACGGGTCCAGGGCCCGCTCCGCGCCCGAGATGTCGCGGCTCGCCGCCACGTACGGCCGGCCCTGCCACAACGGCAGCAGCCGCACGTCGCCGACCAGGATCCGCTGGGCCTCCTCGAACTGCTTCACCACGTTCCCTCGGTCGCTCTCCCGGCGGGAACTGGGCAGCAGATCGTTTGTGATCTCGTTCGCCTCGTAGGGTGTGCCGAGCGCGTTCTGCTTGCCGACGAACGGGGCGATGAAGTTGTCCGCGTCCGGGAAGTCGGGGGCCCAGCCGCGCCCGAACACCGGGTACTCACCGTTCTGGTAGCCCTCGACGTACGTCTTCCAGGGGCGGCTCTTGAGCGTGATGTCGAACAGTTTCGACGCCTCCAGCTGCCGCTCGAGCTCCTTGAACTCCAGTCCGGTCTCGGAGCCGTAGCGGTCCGTGGTGTACCAGAGGGTGAGCGGGACCGGCTCGGTGATGCCCGCCTCGGTGAGGATCCGCCGGGCCTTGGGCACGCTGGGCTCGCCGTAGTCGTCGAAGAAGCCGGTGGTGTGCCCGGTCAGCCCCTTGGGGACCATGGAGTACAGCGGGTCGACGGTGTCCTTGTAGACCTTGTGCGCGATCGCCGCGCGGTCGACGACCTGGGCGACGGCCTGGCGCACCGCCTTCTTGCCGGCCCACGGGTCCTTCGGGTTGAACACCAGGTAGTTGATGTCCGTCCCGGTGCCGTCGATCAGCTGGAGCTCCTCCTCCTTGGAGGTCTTGCCCTGGAGATCGATGATGTCGCCCGCCGCCAGACCGCGGTAGGTCAGGTCGATCCGGTCGTCCCGCAGTGCCTTGACCATGGTGCCGGAGTTCTGGAAGTAGCGGATGGTCACCGCGTTGTTCCGGCGCTCGGCGAAGCCCTTGTAGCGGTCGTTGCGGGCGAGTTCGGCCTCCTCGCCCTCCTTGTACGACCCGAGGGTGTAGGGCCCCGAGCCGACGACGCCGTCGTCCTCGCGCAGGGCGTCGGCCGGGTAGGCGTCGGGGTCGACGATGGACATCGCCGGGGTGGCGAGCACGAACGGGAAGGTGGCGTCCGGCTTGTTGAGGTAGAAGACGACCTCGCGCTCGCTGGGCGCCTGCACCCGTTCGAGGCTGCCCAGCAGACCGGCCGGACCGCCGTTGACGTCGATCTCCCGGATCCGGTCGATGGAGTGCTTGACGGCACCGGCGTCGAGGGTGCTCCCGTCGGAGAACGTCAGTCCCTCGCGCAGCTCGCAGCGGAACACCTGGTTGGAGCTGTCGGAGAACTCGCAGCTCTTGGCGGCGTCCGGCTGCGGGGTGCTCGCGCCGACCGGGTAGCTCAGCAGGGTCTGGTAGATGTTGCGGAACAGCTCCCAGGAGCTGTCCCAGGAGGCGGCAGGATCCAGCGTGCTGGGCGAGCTGGTGGTTCCCACGACGATGGGTCCCTCGTCGTCCGAGGTGTCGGACGACAGGACGCCGCACCCGGCCACCAAGGACGATATGGACGCGATGGCCGCCACCCGCCGCAGGCATCGGTTCCGGTTGAACACGCGCACGCTCCTCGCTCTGCCGTCCCAAGAGTCGGCAGACCATACCGCAGTGTTCGCCCCGTTGACCCCTCTCTGTACGACCCTTGAGATCAACTCTCCGATGACTACGTTGTCACGCACCGTCGCGGCCCGATACGCCGACACGGGCGCCGTTTTCGTCAACGGACGCCCGTGCCGGATCGTCGAACAGGGGCCCCACGCGGGCACTCGCGTCACCCGCGCGGGGCGTGGGACCGTCCCGCGCGGCGCATGTGTCGCACCGCGCGGGGTGTTCGGTTCAGGCGACGCCGGCGTTGAGGAAGATGCCGCCGTCGACGACCAGGGTCTGGCCGGTGACCCAGTCCGACTGGTCCGAGGTGAGGAACGCGGCGGCACCGCCGATGTCGGAGGGCACGCCGAGCCGGCCCAGCGGGTAGCCGGCCGCGGCCTCCGCCTCCCGGCCCTCGTACAGCGCCTGCGCGAACTTGGTCTTCACCACGGCCGGGGCGATGGCGTTGACCCGCACCCCGGGCGCGAACTCGTGCGCCAGCTGCTGGGTCAGGTTGATCAGCGCGGCCTTGCTGACACCGTAGGCGGCGATGAACGGCGAGGGCGCGATGCCCGCCACGGAGGCGATGTTGACGATCGCGCCGCCGTTGTCCTTCTGCCAGGCGTGCCAGGTCTTCTGCGCGAAGCCGAGCGCCGAGATCACGTTGGTCTCGAACACCTTGCGCGCCACGTTCAGGTCGAGGTCGGCGATCGGCCCGAACACCGGGTTGGTACCGGCGTTGTTGACCAGATAGTCGACCCGGCCGAAGGCCTCCATCACGCGCTCGACGGCGAGGGCCTGATGGGCCTCGTCGTGCGCCTTGCCGGCGACGTAGACGGCACGGTCGGCGCCGAGCTTCTCGACGGCCTCCTTGAGGGCGTCCTCGCCCCGGCCCGTGATGCAGACCCGGTCGCCGCGCGCGACCAGCGCCTCGGCGACGCCGTAGCCGATGCCGCGGCTGGCGCCGGTGATCAGGGCGACCTTGCCCGAGAGTTCCACAGCAGTCATGTTCCCGGTCTTCCTAGTCGAGCGGTCCGCCGGCGACGTACAGCACCTGGCCGGAGACGAAGCCGGCCGCCTCGCCGGTGAAGAAGGCGATCGCGTTGGCGATGTCCTCGGGCTCGCCGACGCGGGCGACCGGGATCTGGGTGGCGGCGGCGGCCTTGAAGTCCTCGAAGCCCATGCCGACGCGGTCGGCGGTGGCCTTGGTCATCTCGGTGGCGATGAAGCCCGGGGCGACGGCGTTGGCGGTGACGCCGAACTTGCCGAGCTCCTTGGCGAGGGTCTTGGTGAAGCCCTGGAGTCCGGCCTTGGCTGCCGAGTAGTTGACCTGGCCGCGGTTGCCGAGCGCGGAGGAGGACGACAGGTTGACGATCCGGCCGAATCCGGCGTCCACCATGTGCTTCTGGCAGGCCTTCGACATCAGGAACGCGCCGCGCAGGTGCACGTTCATGACGGTGTCCCAGTCGGAGACGCTCATCTTGAACAGCAGGTTGTCGCGCAGCACGCCCGCGTTGTTGACGAGGATCGTGGGCGCGCCGAGCTCCTCGGCGATCCGCGCGACGGCCGCCTCGACCTGCGCCTCGTCGGAGACGTCGCAGCCGACCGCGATCGCCTTGCCGCCGGCGGCGGTGATCTTCTCGACGGTGTCCTTGCAGGCGGCCTCGTCGAGGTCGATCACGGCGACCGCACGGCCCTCGGCGGCCAGTCGTACGGCGGTGGCGGCGCCGATGCCGCGCGCGGCGCCGGTGACGACCGCGACCCGCTGCTCAGTGGTGGACATTGCTGCTTCTCCTCGCGCTTGGGATGCGGCTCCTGCGGCCGGACCGGAATCGGTGAGCGACCGCTTAGTACCTTCAGCAGACGTGACGCTAGAAGCCCTGGCACCCGGTGTCAACGGCACACCGCGCGCGTGTGATCCATTCCCCGCGCGGGGGCCGTCTCCGCCCCGCCGTGGGCGGCCCCCGGGTGGAGCACCCGATCGGCCCAGCGCTGCGCGCCCCGGCGCCGGACGGCCTCTAGCGTCGAAGCGCGAGCCACCCGCGGCCGGAAAGGAGGCGCTCCATGCGCCGTCGCACCGGTGCCATGGGCACGCTGATCGCGCTCGCCGCGATCGTGCCGTTGGCCGACACCGCTCACGCCCAGGACCTGGACTGCAGCGACTTCACCTACCAGGAGGACGCGCAGGTCTTCTTCGACACGGACCGGAGCGATCCGCACCGGCTCGACGAGGACCCGGGTCCGGACGACGGAGTGGCCTGCGAGGCGCTGCCCCGGCGTGGTCTCACGTCGTCCACCTTCCGTCCGGCCCCCGCCACCTCGGCGCCGACCCGGTCGCCGTCACCGGCGCCGACGACCGCCGCGCCCACCAGGACACTCGTCGCACCGACGACCGCCGCGCCCACCAGGACACCCGTCGCGCCCACGACTCCCGCGTCCGTCGCCCCGACGCGCGGCGTGCAGGGCGGGCTGGGAGGCTCGTCGGGGTCCGGGCCGAGCGGCTGGGACATGGGCATCGGCGCGACATTTGTGACAGGCGCCGTGGCCGCGACCGGTTACCTGGTGAAACGTCACCGGACCTGACGGGTCGTGGGCGGCCGCGGGTGGTTCGTGGCTGTTCGCGCCCACGCGGTGGAGCCGCGTACCGACACAGCTCCGCGCCCAGCCACCGACCACCCGCAGCCGCCCACGATCCCGGTCAGCGTACGAGTACGAGCAGTTCCAGCAGCCGTTCCGCCTCCGCCGCCGGGTCGGTGGTGAGCCCGGTGTGCACGGGGCCGGGCTGGACGATGGTGGACCGGGGTGCGATCAGCCAGCGGAAGCGCCGTCCTGCGTCGTCCCCCGCCGCCTGCCCTGCCGCGTCCCCGCCCGCGCAGACGCCCTCGACGGCGCGCAGCGCGGCCCGTACGCCGGGCACGTCGGCCTTCGGGTCGAGGGCCAGCAGCCGCGCCTCGTCGAGATGGGTGCGGGCCGCGACGAACGACTTGGGGCGGCAGTACACGAGCACCCCGGCGTTGACGCACTCCCCGCGTTCGACGCGCGGTACGACCCGCAGCAGCGCGTACTCGAAAACGTGCCGGTCGCTCACTGGTCCCCCTCGAGGCCGTGGATGTCGTGGTGGACGGTGGCCGCGCGGGCGATCAGCGGCCGCGCGTAGGCCGACCGGAGTTCGTCCGGGGTGTCGAAGCCGGGCTCGCCGGTCAGCCAGAGGTCGGGGATCTCCGCGGTGACCTCGGCGAGCAGTTCCTCGGTTACCTGCGGCGCGAGCCGGGCCGCGGCGGACGCGATGTCCGGCGCGAACGACTTCAGGGCGTGGTCGGAGGCGTCGTAGGGGCGGGCGGCGGAGGCTGCCGCGCCGGGCCAGTTGTGATGCCAGATCATGGTCGCGCCGTGGTCGATGAGCCACAGTTCGCCGTGCCGGCGGAGCATGTTGGGGTTGCGCCAGGAGCGGTCGACGTTGTTCACCAGCGCGTCGAACCAGACGATCCGCCCGGCCTCCTCGGGGCTCACCTCGAAGGCGAGCGGGTCGAAGCCGAGGGCGCCGGAGAGGAAGTCCATGCCGAGGTTGGTGCCGCCGCTGGACTTCAGCAGCCGCTGCACCTCCTGCTCGGGCTCGCCGAGCCCCAGCACGGGGTCGAGCTCGACGGTGACCAGGCGGGGCACCCTCAGTCCCAGCCGGCGGGCGAGTTCCCCGCAGACGACCTCGGCGACCAGCGTCTTGCGGCCCTGTCCGGCGCCGGCGAACTTCAGCACGTACGTGCCGAGGTCGTCGGCCTCGATCAGTCCCGGCAGCGAGCCGCCCTCGCGCAGCGGCGCGATGAAACGGGTCGCGGTGACTTCCTTCAGCATCGCACCAGGCTACTGGCGTGTCGCCGCACGTCGGAGGCGACCCGTGCGGGATTGCCCGGAGCCCGACAGCGAAACGACAGCCGTGATTTACGCCCGTCAGACCGCGGACACGCCAAGCTCTCGGCATCGCATGAACAGCGTGGGCCCGCTGACCGTACCTCTCCCCAGATCACGCAACCCCGGAAGGGACACATCGGCATGACCAGCGCATCGCTCACATCCGCATCGGGACCCGCCCGTCGAACCGTCGTGGCGGCGGCCGGAGCGGCGGGCCTCGCCGTCGCGCTGACCGCGTGCGGAGGCTCCGACGACGACACGTCGAACTCCTCCGTGGACTCCGGCTCCACCGGTGCCTCGCCGGACGGCGACGGCGCGAGCGGCGGGGGTTCGGGCGGCGGCGAGAACGCCGGTGCCGACCCGCTCGCCTCGACCGCCGACATCCCCGAGGGCGGCGGAAAGGTCTTCGCCGACCGTAAGGTGGTCGTCACCCAGCCGACGGCGGGCGAGTTCAAGGCGTTCTCGGCGACCTGCACCCACCAGGGGTGCGCGGTGAAGAGCATCGCCGACGGGCTCATCAACTGCCCCTGCCACAACAGCAACTTCTCCATCACCGACGGCAGTGTGCAGAGCGGCCCGGCGACCAAGCCGCTGCCCGCCGTGGAGATCGCGGTGAGCGGGGACTCGATCACCCTCGCCTGAGTCGCCGGCGCCGGGCACGACACGAGAGACGAAGGGGCCGTATGACCGCCACGCAGCGCCGGGGCCGGAAGATCATGATGACGCCCGGTGAGCTGGACGACTTCCTCACCGTCCAGCGCACCTGCCGGGTCGCCACGGTCTCCGCCGACGGAGCGCCGCACGTCAGCACGCTCTGGTTCGCCTGGGACGGCACCTCGCTGTGGCTGTACTCCGTGGTGCGCAGCAGGCGCTGGGCGGATCTGCGGCGGGATCCGCGGGTGGCGATCGTGGTCGACACGGGCGAGGAGTACGACGAGCTGCGCGGCGCGGAGCTGTCCGGGCGGGTGGAGTTCGTGGGCGAGATCCCGCGCACCGGCGAACTGCGCGCGGAACTCGACGTTCCGGAGACGCTGTTCGCCCGCAAGAACTTCGGCCTGGACGAGATGCCCCACGACGGGCGGCACGCCTGGCTGCGTCTGACCCCGGAGAAGATCGTTTCCTGGGACTTCAGGAAGCTGCCGACACTGCCGTAGGGCTCTCGCCCATCACCCCGACACACTCCCCCGCCGCCCGCAGTGCCTGTACCGCCGCCCGGATCGACGGGCGGCGGTCGGCGTCCGCGCGCCAGACGACGAAGACGTGCCGTCGTACGCGCTGTTTGAGCGGGACGGTCACCACCCCGTCGGGCAGCGGGTTGCGGCCCAGCAGCGGGGCGATGCAGACGCCGAGCCCCGCCGCGACCAGGCCGAGCTGGGTGTGGCTCTCGGCGGCGCGGTGGCCGATGACCGGCTCGATGCCCTTGGAGCGCAGGGTGAACATCAACCACTCGTGGCAGAACTCGCCCTCGCCCCAGGTGATCCACTCGTCCTCGGCGAAGTCGGCGAGGTCCACCTCGTCCCGGCCGGCGAACCGGTGGCCGGCCGGGAGCGCCACATCGGCCGGGTCGTCCAGCAGGGGCGCCTTGACCAGACCGTCGGGCAACGGCATCGGCTTGTTGTACCAGTCGAGCACCACCGCGAGATCGAGGTCCCCGCGCACCACTCCCCGGATGCCCTGCTCCGGCTCCTGCTCGCGGGAGCGCACGCGCAGCGCGGGGTGCCGTTCGCGCAGGTCCCGCAGGGCCACCGGGAACAGCCCCCGCGCGGCGGTCGGGAACGCCGAGACCCGCAGCTCACCGGCGACCTGTCCGCGCTGCGCCTCCAGGTCGGACTGGGCGAGCTCGACCTGGGAGAGGATGCGCGCCGCGTGCTCGGCGAGCAGCCGGCCCGCGTCCGTGAGCCGGACGCCCCGCCCGTTCTTGGCCAGCAGCTGCTGACCGGCCTCGCGCTCCAGCTTGGACATCTGCTGCGAGACGGCCGAGGTCGTGATGTGCAGCCCCTCGGCCGCGCCGCTGACCGAGCCGTGCCGGGCGAGGGCGTCGAGGGTACGCAGGCGCTCCAGGTTCAACATGTAAGCGATGCTACGAGATACCGCGTGCGAAATCTCGATTGTGCTACGAGATGGATGTCCCGCATCGTTGCGTCCATGAGCAGCGTCACCGCGACCACCACCGCACCGGCCCCGGCCGGCCCCGCCCCGGAACCCGTCCGCCCCCGCCTGGACTGGCGGCTGCGTTTCGGCGCGCTCTCCCTGATCTGGGGGTTCAGCTTCCTCCTCATCAAGGTCGGCACCCAGGGCTACGCCCCCTTCCAGGTCACCTTCGGCCGGCTGGCCTTCGGTACCGCCGTCCTGGCGGTGGCGATGGCGGTACGGCGGGAGGGGCTGCCGCGCGGTGCGCGGACCTGGGGTCATCTCGCGGTCGCCGGGTTCCTGCTGAACGCCCTGCCGTTCTCGCTGTTCGCCTTCGCGGAGCTGACCATCCCGTCCACGCTGGCCGGCATCTGCAACGCGACCTCGCCACTGTGGGGCATGGCGCTGTCGCTGGTGGCGCTCTCCGAGGACCGGCCGACCCGGGTCCGGGTGGCGGGGCTCGGCCTCGGCTTCCTCGGGGTGCTGACCGTGCTGGGCGCCTGGCAGGGCTTCGAGGGCCTGGACGCCCGCGGCACGACGCTGGCCCTGCTGGCCTCGCTGAGCTACCCCGTCGGCTGGATCTACGTCCGCCGCACCCTGGCGGGCAGCAGCCACTCGAACCTGTCCCTGACCGGCGGCCAGTTGCTGCTGGCCACGGTCCAGCTGGCCGTCGTCACCCCGCTGTTCACCACACTGCCGACCGGGTTCGCCGTCGGCCCGCTGCTGGCGATCGCCGCGCTGGGCATGCTGGGCACGGGTCTGGCCGTACTCATCCAGTACGGCCTGGTCGCCGAGGTCGGCCCGACGACCGGCCAGATGGTCACCTACTTCGTCCCGGTGATCGCCGCCGCGGCCGGCATCGCCATCCTCGGCGAAACCCTGACCTGGTCGACACCGGTGGGCGCGGCGATCGTCCTGGCGGGCGCGGCACTGACCCAGGTGCGGCCGAGAAAGCCCACGTAGTCCCCACCCCGCCACCGCGGGCAGTCGTGCCGCTGGGGCGGCACGGGTGGGCGCGACGGCACCCCGCAAACGCCGGGCTGCGCAAGCACCCCCGCCCAGCCCACATCCCCGGAGCTCACCACCGACGCAGCCGACCGCAGGGGGCCCGCACCCCCGGACACCCACCTCAGGCATACGTCCGCCCAGGCCCCCCGGCCGGACCGATCGCCGCGGCGATCGCCTCGGACAGCGGCCCGATCTCCTCCTCCGTGATCGTCGAGACGGTGACCCGGATCCCCGGCGCCGCGTTCATCCGGAAGCGGGCACCGGGCGCCACCGCCCAGCCCGCGTGCAGCAGCCGGGCGACCGCACCGGTCTCGTCGGGGACCGGCACCCACACGTTCATACCGCTGCGCCCGCGTGCCGCGACCCCGCACCGGGCCAGCGCCCCGATCAGCGCCTCCCGGCGCCGCCCGTACCGCGCCGCCACGGCCGCCGGATCCACCGCGCCCTCGCTCCACAGCCGCACCACCGCCCGCTGGACGATCCTGCTGACCCAGCCCGGCCCGAGCCGCTGCCGTCCGCGCACCCGGTCGAGGGTGACCGCGTCCCCGGTGAGCACCGCGAGCCGCAGGTCGGGACCGTAGGCCTTGGCCGCCGAGCGCACGAAGGCCCAGCTACGGGTCGTACCCGCCAAGGCGTGCAGCGGCAGGTCGACGATGTGGTGCCCGTGGTCGTCCTCGACGAGCAGCGTCTCCGGGTGGTCGGCGAGCACCGGGCGCAGGGCACGCGCGCGGGCGGCGCTCAGCGCGGCACCGGTCGGGTTCTGCGCCCGGTCCGTGACGATCAGGGCCCGCGCCCCGCCCGCCAGTGCCCTCCGTACGTCATCGGGCAGCGGACCCTCGTCGTCGACCCCCACGGGGACGGTCCTCAGCCCCAGCGCCGGGACCAGGTCCAGCAGGCTGCCCCACCCCGGATCCTCCACCGCGACCGCGTCCCCGGGTCGGAGATGTGCCACGAGCACCCGCTCCATCGCGTCCAGCGCGCCCGAGGTGACGGCGACGGGCCCGTCGGGAACACCGTCGGCGTCCAGCCCGGCCCGCGCCAGCCGCGCCAGCTCGGGCTCCACGGGCGCGTGCCCGTACAGCACCGGCTCCCGGTCGCCCTCCCCGGCCGCCGCAGCGAACGCCCCGGCCAGCGCGGGCAGCAGCGCCGGGTCCGGGTTGCCCTCGGACAGGTTCCGCACGCCCGGCGGGACCTCCACCCGGATGAGCTCACGCGCGGTGGTGGCCGGCTTGGACCGCACCCGGCTCCCCCGCCGGCCCGCGGTCTCGATGACCCCGCGCTCGCGCAGGGTCCGGTACGCGGCGGCGACGGTGTTCGGGTTCACCCCGAGCCGATCCGCCAACTCCCTCAGAGGAGGCAGCAGTTCGCCCGGCCCCAGCGCCCCCTCCCCCACCGCGCGCTCGATGCTCGCGGAAATCTCCGCCGCACGCCGCCCACTGATCCGATACTCTCCTAGCACAAAGCCGATTATGCACTAGTGCAATGGAGAGCGCCATGCAGGGGACCCCGCAGCAGCGGCCCGCCGACACCTACCCGCCCACCGAGCGCACCGTCCCCACCCGCTCCCCCGACCGTGCCGCGTACGACAAGGAGCTGGTGCACGCGATACTCGACGAGGGCTACGTCTGCCATCTCGGCTTCGTCCGGGACGGCGCGCCGGTGGTGCTGCCCACGCTGTACGGCCGGGTCGGTGAGGTCCTCTACGTGCACGGTTCGACCGGCTCGCGCCCGCTGCGCGCGGCGGGCCAGGCCGATCCCGGCCTCCCGGTCTGCCTGACCGTCACCCACGTCGACGGTCTGGTGCTGGCCCGCTCGGCCTTCCACCACTCGATCAACTACCGCTCCGTGGTGGTCCACGGCGTGGCCTACGACGTGACCGACCCCGAGGAGAAGCGGCAGGCCCTCGACGCCCTGGTGGACCATGTCGTACCGGGCCGCGCCGCCGACTCCCGGCCGGCCGACAAGAAGGAACTGGCCGCCACCGCGGTGATCCGCCTCGACCTGGACGAGGTCTCCGCCAAGCTGCGCACCGGCGGGGTCAACGACGAGCCCGAGGACCTCGCCCTCCCCCACTGGGCCGGCGTCGTCCCGCTGCGCAAGGGCTACGACACCCCGCTCGCCGACCCGGACCTGGCCCCCGGCACCGAGCTGCCCGGCTACCTGACGGCCCTGTGATGCTGATCCATCCCTGGGACGCGCCCCGCGACGACGACGAGTGGCAGCGGTGGCTGGCCGTGCACGACTTCGGACAGCTCGCGGTCAACGGCCCGCCGGGCGAGCCGCCCCACGTCCAGCCCCTGCACTTCGCCTACGACGCCGAGCGCGGCGAGGCGGTCACCCACCTGGCCCGGCCCAACCCGCTCTGGCACGCCGTCGAGGCGAACCCGGAGGTCGTGCTGAGCGTGGTCGACGACTACGTCTACGTCCCCGGCCCCTGGCAGGCCGAGCCCGGCACCCCGCCCGAGCACGGCGTTCCGACGAGCCTCTACGCGTCCGTCCAACTGCGCTGCCGCGCCCATGTCGTGGACGATCCGGCACAGAAGGCCGCGCTCCTCAACCGCCAGGTCGGCCACTTCCAGCCGGAGGGCGGCTCCGCGCCGGCGGCGGCGGGCGAGGCCCCGTACGGCAGGCTGCTGTCCGGGATCCGCGGGCTCCGGCTCGAAGTGACGGGCGTACGGGCGAAGTTCAAGTACGCGGGCAAGCGGTCCGAGGCGGTACGGGAACGCATCGCGGCCGGGCTGGCGGACCGGGACGGCGCGCGTGACGCGGAGGCACGCGCGCACGTCCTGCGCCGGCAGCCGGCCTGACCCTGTCTCTTATACCCATATCCGAG
>NZ_JBHWHX010000034.1:49412-80079 GCF_042732315.1 Streptomyces sp. NPDC059787 | reverse complement strand
AGCCTCTCCGGCGTTTGAGGAGCGAGGGCCCGGGGGCAGCGCCCCAGGGATGGGACGGGTAAGGGCGGCAGGGGCGAGGAGATCAGGCCGCGGCCGGCTCGCCGGCGAGGCCGTGGAGGCGGGTGATGACCTCGGTCAGCTGGGCGGCGACCTCGTCGTCGTCGGCCGGGTGGGTCTCGGCGAAGCGGGTCACCGAGCCGGGGATGGAGAGCTTGATGTCCTCGATCACCTTGCCGCCCGCGATGCCCACGGACTTGCGGGCCTCGTCGTGCGCCCACACACCGCCGTACTGGCCGAAGGCGGTACCGATCACGACGACCGGCTTGCCGCTGATGGCGCCGGCGCCGTAGGGGCGGGACAGCCAGTCGATGGCGTTCTTCAGGACGGCCGGCATCGTGCCGTTGTACTCGGGCGTGAAGAGCAGCAGCGCGTCGGCGCCCGCGGCGGCCTCGCGCAGCTTGGCGGCGGCGGCCGGCACGGCGCCCTCGACGTCGATGTCCTCGTTGTAGAAGGGGATCTCCGCGAGCCCCTCGTAGAGCGCCACATCGGCACCCGCGGGAGCGAGCTTGACCGCGGCCTCGGCGAGCTGACGGTTGTGCGAACCGGCCCGAAGGCTGCCGACGAGGGCGAGGATGCGAACAGACATGGGGAAACTCCAGGGGAGGTGCTGAAATCTTGCCGAAACAATCCGGACCGGGGTCCGTTTCTCGTTTGTAGCATCTCAACCGGACCGCGGTCCAGTTTCTTCCCGATGCTTTACGCTGGCTTCATGTCCGCCGCGCCGCCGCCCGTCCCGGCACCCCAGGACCCCGTACAGCCGCAGGAGTTGCTGCAACTCGGCATCGACCCCGACGAGCCCTGCCTGCGCGCCGACGCCGCGCGCAACCGGGCCCGCCTGCTGGAGGCGGCCGCGCTGCTCGTGGCCGAGCGCGGGGCCGACAGCATCACCATGGAGGAGGTCGCGGCGGCGGCCCGCGTGGGCAAGGGGACGGTCTTCCGCCGCTTCGGCGACCGCACCGGTCTGCTCACCGCCCTCCTCGACCACTCCGAGAAGAAGTTCCAGGCCGCCTTCCTCACCGGACCCCCGCCGCTCGGGCCGGGCGCGCCCCCGGCCGAGCGGCTGCGCGCCTTCGGCCTCGCGATGCTCCGCCGCTCCGCCGAGGAACTGGAGCTGCAACTGGCGGCCGAACCGGAAGCGGGCCGCCGCTTCACCAGCCCGCCCCGCCGCGTCCTGTGCCACCACGTGACCCTGCTGCTGCGCGAGGCGGTCCCGGACGCGGACTGCGAGGTCCTCGCCCACACGCTGATGGCCCAGCTCGACCCCGCCCTGATCCACCATCTGATACGTCAGTGCGGCATGCCGCCGGAGCGGCTGGAGTCCGCGTGGCTGGACCTGGTCGACCGGGTGACGGGCCCGGCGCCCGTCTGCTGACGGTGTATCAACTCCCCCGGCCGAAAGCCCGGTTACGGCTTCTGCAAGGATGCCGTACGTCATGGTGCAGATAACGAACACGCCCGCGCCCGCGTCCCCCGCACCGACGCGCTCCGTACCCACGAGTGCCGATGTGGCCCGCCTGGCCGGCGTCTCGCGCGCGACCGTCTCCTACGTCCTGAACAACGCCGGTGCCGTCCGGATCAGCGAACCCACCCGCCGCCGGGTCCGTGAGGCCGCGAAGGAACTCGGGTACGTGCCGCACGCGGCGGCCCGCAGTCTGCGCGCCGGACACAGCCGTACGGTCCTGATGCCCGCGCCCGCCTTCCCCGTCGGACCGCTCTACAGCCAGTTCATCAACGATCTCCAGAGCTCCCTCGCCCGCCTCGACTACACGGTCGTGCAGTACGGCACCGTCGGCCTGCACGACGACGAGGCCGCCCGCGCCTGGGCCGAGCTGAGGCCCGTGGCGGTCCTGGTCCCCGGCTCCGGACTGAGTCCGCGCGGCGTCGAGGTGCTCAAACGCTCCGGGGCGCGGGCCGTCGTCACCCTCGGCCCCGAGTCCGTCGAGGGCGCGCACACCCTGCTCATGGACCACGACGTCGTCGGGCACAGCGCCGGCGCCCACCTCTTCGACCGGGGCCGCCGCCGGATCGGCGTGGTCGTCCCGAGAGAGCCCGGCCTGGAGGCGTTCTCCGCGCCCCGCCTGGCCGGCGTGCGCGCCGCCCTGCGCGGCACCGACGCCACGGTCACCGAGCTGCCGCTCGCGTACGACGAGGGCGCCGCCGCCCGGCTGGCCGCCCGCTGGCGCGAGCTCGGCCTCGACGCCGTGTTCACGTACAACGACGAGTACGCGATGCTGCTGATGCGCGCGCTCCAGGACGAGGGCGTCCGCATCCCGGAGGAGACCGCCGTCGTCGGCGCCGACAACCTGATGCTGGGCCGGCTGCTGCGCCCCCGCCTGAGCACCGTCCACCTGGAACTGCCGTCCGGCCGCGAACTGGCCGAACTGGTCGACCGCGCGGTACGCGACCCGGCCACGGCCCCCGAGGCCCACAAGGTACTGGGCGCGTCGGTGGTCCGACGCGAGTCGAGCTGACTCAAGGACGCCCGCGCCCCTGCAGGGGCGCGGGGCTGTGCCGATATGCGGCTCCGCCGCGTGGGCGCGAACGGGGATCCGGGGACGGAGCCCCCGGGCTCGATGGGGGTACCTCCCGCTCGAGCGAAGTCGAGAGTGGGGGAGGGAAGGGGCGGCGGGGGCGAACCCACCCCACCGCCACCGCCGCCGAGGCCGCCTCAGGCGCCCGGCGCCTCCCCCTGCTGCGCCTGCTGCTCGGCGATCTGCTTGCGGACATCGTCCATGTCCAGCTTGCGCGCCTGCCCGATGACATCCGTCAGAGCGGCCTCGGGCAGCGCGCCCGGCTGGGCGAACACGGCGACCTGATCACGCACGATCATCAGCGTCGGAATCGACTGGATGCCGAACGCCGCGGCCAGCTCCGGCTGCGCCTCGGTGTCCACCTTGCCGAACACCAGGTCCGGGTTCTCCTCCGCCGCCTTCTCGTACACCGGCGCGAACTGGCGGCACGGACCGCACCAGGCCGCCCAGAAGTCGATCAGTACGAACCCGTTGTCCGTGACCGTCCGGTCGAAGTTCTCCTTGGTGAGCTCCACGGTGCTGCTCATCGCGCGTTCCCTCTTCCTGGTGTCGGGTCGGGCCGTCGGCACAACACGGCCGGCCGGTCACGTATTCCGCGCCCCTACCCATGTGGCCACAGCGCACACCACCCACCAGACTGACGCCATGACGGAAACGCAATCGACGCAACCGGAATCAACCGCCTACGACGTCGTGGTGCTCGGCGCCGGACCCGTGGGCGAGAACGTCGCCGACCGCACCCGCGCCGCCGGGCTCACCACCGCGGTCGTGGAGAGCGAACTGGTCGGCGGCGAGTGCTCCTACTGGGCGTGCATGCCCAGCAAGGCCCTGCTGCGCCCGGTCATCGCCCGGGCCGACGCCCTCCGCCTCCCCGGCCTGAGCCGGTCCGTCCGGGGACCCCTGGACGCCGACGCCGTACTCGCCCGCCGGAACTCCTTCACCTCCGACTGGAAGGACGACGGCCAGGTCCGGTGGCTGGAGGGCACCGGAGCCGACCTGTACCGCGGCCAGGGGCGGCTCACCGGCCCGCGCACCGTCACCGTCACGGACGCCGACGGCGGCAGGCGGGTCCTCACCGCCCGGCACGCCGTCGCCGTCTGCACCGGCAGCCGCGCCCAGCTGCCCGACCTGCCCGGACTCGACGAGGTCCGGCCCTGGACCAGCCGCGAGGCCACCAGCGCGCAGTCCGTGCCCGGCCGGCTGGTCGTGGTCGGCGGCGGGGTCGTCGCCACCGAGATGGCCTGTGCCTGGCAGGCACTCGGCTCGCGGGTCACCGTCCTCGTCCGCGGCGAGAGCCTGCTGAACCGCATGGAGCCGTTCGCCGGCGAGCTGGTCGCCGAGGCGCTCACCGAGGCCGGCGCCCGGATCCGCACCGGCACCTCCGTGAAGTCGGTGACCAGGGAGAACGGCACGGTCCTGGTCGTCACCGACGACGGTGACCGGATCGAGGCCGACGAGATCCTCTTCGCCACCGGCCGCGCCCCGCGCACCGACGACATCGGCCTGGAGACGATCGGTCTGGAACCCGGCTCCTGGCTCACCGTGGACGACAGCCTCCGCGTCACCGGCCACGACTGGCTGTACGCCGTCGGCGACGTCAACCACCGGGCCCTCCTCACCCACCAGGGCAAGTACCAGGCCCGGATCGCGGGCGCCGCCATCGTCACCCGGGCCGCCGGGGAGCCCGTGCAGGCGGAGGAGTGGGGCGCGCACGCCGCCACCGCCGACCACGCCGCCGTCCCCCAGGTCGTCTTCACCGACCCGGAGGCGGCCTCCGTCGGCCTCTCCCTGGCCGAGGCGGAACGTGCGGGCCACCGCGTCCGCGCCGTCGACGTCGACCTGTCCTCGGTCGCCGGCGCCGGCCTGTACGCCGACGGCTACAAGGGCCGCGCCCGTATGATCGTCGACCTCGAGGACGAGATCCTGCGCGGCCTCACCCTGGTCGGCCCCGGAGTCGGCGAACTCATCCACTCCGCGACCGTCGCCGTCGCAGCCCGGGTCCCCATCGCCCGCCTGTGGCACGCGGTCCCGTCCTACCCGACGATCAGCGAGATCTGGCTCCGCCTCCTGGAGGCCTACCGCGACGCCTGAGTCCCTTCAGCCCGTCCGCCCCCTTCAGCCCGTCCGGCGTTCGAGGACAAGGCCCGTTCAGGGCCGAAGGGGGTCCGGGGCGGAGCCCGCAGGGACGGGAAGGGAAGGGGCGGCAGGGGCGAACCACCCTCGGGAACGGCGGCCGACAGCCCGGTCCGGCGGAGGACGACGGTCAAGGCGCCCGACGCCGAGCGCCCCGGTCCTCCCTCCGGCGGGCGGATGCCGCCGGACGGAGGACCGGGCCGAGGTCACGGCAGCTCGAAGCCCAGTTCCCGGGCCGCCCGCTCCGGCGTCGGCTGCGACCAGCGTTCCACCACGAACCGGTTGGACGACAGCGAGCGAGGCTCGGCCCGGTCGAGGTACAACGTGCCGTCCAGGTGATCCGTCTCGTGCTGCACGATCCGCGCGGGCCAGCCGGTGAACACCTCGTCCAGCGCCCGCCCGTACTCGTCCTGCCCCCTCAGCCGCACCTCGGCGGGCCGCGCCACCACCGCCTGGTACCCCGGCACGCTCAGGCACCCCTCGAAGAACCCGGCCCGCCGGGTGCCGACCGGCTCGTACACCGGATTGACCAGCACCCGGAACGGCTGCGGCACCCGCCCGCGCGCGAGGCGCACCTCCTGAGGGACCGGTGCCGGATCCTCGATCACCGCGATCCGCAGCCCCACCCCGACCTGCGGCGCGGCCAGCCCGACACCCGGCGCCGCGTGCATGGTGACCCGCAGCGCCGCCACGAACCGGGTCAGCAGCTCGGGCCCCAGCTGTCCGTCGTACGGCTCGGTACCCCCGCGCAGCACCGGGTCACCGGCCGCGACGACGGTCAACGGCCCTTCCACGGAGAGCAGTTGCTCGACCCGCTCGGCCAGGGGCGTGCGATCGTCCGGAGTTCCCATCCCGCCAGGATCGCACGCCTCTCGCATGTGGCGCAGGTCACACACGTCTGCCGGGAACCGGACGCCCCGCCGCCCCGACTACTGCACCACCACTCCGCCCGCCAAGACGTCCCCGGGAGAACCCCACCGATGACCACCGCTCCCTCGACCCCCACGGACGAGGCGCCGAAACCCCCCGCCTCCGCCCCCGCTCCCGCGAAGAGCGCCTGGACCGGCCTGCGCCCCCTCGTCCTGCGCCTGCACTTCTACGCGGGAGTCCTGGTCGCGCCGTTCCTCCTGGTCGCCGCCCTCACCGGCCTGCTGTACGCCGCCTCCTACCAGGCCGAGAAGATCGTCTACGACCATGAGCTGACCGTCCCCGTCGGCGACCGCAAGCTGCCCGTCTCCGAGCAGGTCGCCGCCGCCCGCGAGGCCCACCCCGAGGGCACGATCTCCGCCGTACGCCCCTCACCCGAGGCGGACGCCACCACGAGGGTGATGCTGTCCGGCATACCGGGCGTGGACCCCGGCCACACCCTGGCCGTGTTCGTCGACCCGTACACCGCGAAGGTGCGCGGCGAACTGGAACAGTACGGCTCCTCGGGCGCGCTGCCCCTGCGCACCTGGATCGACGAGTTCCACCGGGATCTGCACCTCGGCGAACCGGGCCGTCTCTACAGCGAGTTCGCCGCGAGCTGGCTGTGGGTGATCGCGGGCGGGGGACTGGTGCTGTGGTTCTCCCGGCGCCGTGCCCAGCGCAAGTTCCGTGGCACCGGCGGACGGCGCCGCACACTGGCCCTGCACGGTGGTGTGGGCGTCTGGGCCGCGGCCGGTTTCATCTTCCTCTCGGCGACCGGTCTGACCTGGTCCACCTACGCCGGCGCGAACATCGGCGAGCTGCGCACCTCCCTCGGCCAGGAGACCCCCTCGGTGTCGGCCGCGGCGGCCGGCGAACACGCGGGCCACGACGCGGCCGGCGGCACGGCGGGCGACGCGGCGCACGGGGTCGGCCTGGACAAGGTCCTCGCGGCGGCACGGGCCGAGGGCCTGGGCGACCCGGTGGAGATCGTGCCGCCCGCCGACGAGAAGTCCGCGTACGTCGTGCGGCAGATCCAGCGCAGCTGGCCCGAGAAACAGGACTCGGCCGCCGTCGATCCGGCCTCCGGCGAGGTCACCGACGTCCTGCGGTTCGACGACTATCCGGTCCTCGCGAAACTCACCCGCTGGGGCATCGACCTGCACACCGGCAGCCTGTTCGGCCTGGTGAACCAGATCGCCCTGATGGCTCTGGCCCTCACCCTGATCCTGCTGATCGTGTGGGGCTACCGCATGTGGTGGCAGCGGGGCCGCGGCTCCGCCTTCGGCCGGCCGATCCCGCGCGGGGCCTGGCAGCAGGTACCGCCGTACGTACTCGTCCCGCTGCTGGCGGCGATCGCCGTCCTGGGCTACTTCGTCCCACTCCTCGGCATCCCCCTGGCGGTGTTCCTCGCCGTCGACATCGTGCTCGGGGAGGTGGCCCACCGCCGGGGACGGCGGACGTACGGAAGCGGCACGGCGGCGCGCTGACGCGCGGTGCCCGGCCCCCCGTCGCGGGGAACCGGGCACCGGCCCGCCCTCACTCCTCGTCGAAGGAGCCGCCCAGCGCGGCGGCGATCCGCAGATGCGGCCGGGCCTCGTCGTCCCGCCCCTGCCGCTGGAGGGTGCGCCCCAGCATCAGCCGGGCGTAGTGCTCCACCGGGTCACGCTCCACGACGACCCGCAACTCCGCCTCCGCGCGCCGCAGTTGTGCCGAGTGGTAGTAGGCGCGCGCCAGCAGCAGCCGCGGCCCGGTCTGCTCCGGCACCTCCTCGACCAGCCCGCCGAGAACGCGAGCGGCGGCGGCGTAGTCCTTGGCGTCGAAGAACATCCCGGCGCGCTCCCAGCGCTCGGCCGGCGTCCCGTGGTCGTAGTACGTGGTGTCCACTCCTGACCTCCTTCGAGGCCGACAACGGGCCCGGACGGTCCCGTATTCCACGCACCGGCCGGTCAGGTCACCAGGCCCTGGCGGTAGGCGTAGACCACAGCCTGGACGCGGTCGCGCAGGCCGAGTTTGGTGAGGATGCGGGAGACGAAGGTCTTCACGGTCTCCTGGCTGATCAGCAGGGCCGCGGCGATCTCGCTGTTGGACAGGCCGTCCGCGATGAGGCGGAGGACCTCCAGTTCGCGGGGGGTCAGGGGGAGGTCCCGCGGTGCCCCGCCCTCGGCCGGGCGGATCCGGGCGGCGTACCGGCCCACGAGCTGGCGGGTCACCTCCGGATCCAGCAGCGCCGCGCCCATGGCCACGGTCCGGATCCCGTGGAGCAGTCGGTCCGGCGGCGCGTCCTTGAGCAGGAACCCGCTCGCCCCCGCGCGCAGCGCCTCGTAGACGTACTCGTCCAGGTTGAACGTCGTCACCACGAGCACCTTCACCGGATGCGGCACCCCCGCGCCGGCCAGCAGGCGGGTGGCCTCGATGCCGTCGAGCACCGGCATGCGTACGTCCATCACCACGACGTCAGGACGGAGCCGGCCGGCGAGGTCGACGGCGGCCTGCCCGTCGCCGCACTCGCCGGCCACCTCCAGGTCGGGCTGGGCGCCGATGATGGTCACCAGGCCGGTGCGGATCAGCATCTGGTCGTCGCAGACCAGGACCCGGATCGGTGCGGTCATGCCATGTTCCCCGTCGCCGCCGTGTCCCCCGCCGTCACCGTGTTCCCCGTCGGTATGCGGGCCCGTACGACGAAGCCGCCGCCCGTCTCCGGTCCCGCGCTGAAGTCGCCGCCCAGGACGTCGACCCGCTCCCGCAGGCCCGCCAGGCCCCGGCCGCTCCCGCCGGGGGAGGAGGACACCGGGGTGCCGGAACCGTCCGTGCCGACCTCCACGGTGATCTGCCGTTCGCTGTGCCGCACCTCGACCCGGGTGGCGCCGCCGTGGGCGTACTTGAGGGCGTTCGTCAGGGCCTCCTGCACGACCCGGTAGGCGACGAGGTCGGCGCTGCCGGTCGACGGCGCCGGCGTGCCCTCCTCGGTGAACTTCACCGGCTGCCCGGCCCGGCGGGTCTGTTCCACGAGCGTGAGGAGCCGGCCGACGGGCGGTGTCCTGGCCTCGGGACCGTGGTCGGGGTTGAGCAGGTCGAGCAGGTGCCGCAGGTCGGTGATGGCCCGTCGGCCGGTGTCGGTGACGGCGGTCAGTGTCTGGTCCAGCCGGTCGGGTACGGCGGTCAGATAGCGGGCCGCCTCGGCCTGCACGACCATGGCCGTCACATGATGGGTCACCACGTCGTGCAACTCGCGGGCGATCCGGGCGCGTTCGGCGGCGCGGGAGTCCTCGGCGACGCGGTGCCGGCGCTCGGCCTCCGCGACCCGGGTGGAGCGCAGCCACGCCCCGATGCCCCACGAGAGGGCCACCGCCAGGTAGAACGTCACGAACTCGCTCGCCGGCTCGCCGGGACCGACCCGGTGGAACGCGACCGTCAGCGCCACATAGAAGAGGGTGCACAGGGCCGCGGCGGTGCGCCGGTACCGTTCCAGATACGCCCCGGCGCTCAGCAGCGCGATGGGCAGCGCGATGCCCGCGGGGGAGTGGTAGCCGCGGAGCTGATCGAGGGCGAACCCGGCCACCACCAGGGCGAGACAGACGACCGGCCACCGCCGGCGCACGGCGAGCGGAAGGGTCTGGAGGGCCACCGCCCCGAAGGCGAGCGGGTCGAAGGGACGCTCCGGCACGCCGCCGAGGAGCGTTCCGTGGTTCTGGAAGTCCGGCCACAGCGACAGCGAGAGGACGAGCAGCCCGAGCAGGAGATCTCTGACGACGACGTCCAGCCGGCGCCACACTTCCCGGACCCGGCGAGGAGCGATCACCGGGGCAGTCTAGCGGTGGCGTCGACCCGCTCCGCGCGCCGGCGGCGGGGCACCAGACGGCCGCGCCGGTGGGCCAGCCACAGGAACCCGATCGTCAGCAGCACACCGAACAGCACCGAGTACACGCTTCCCTCCGGGCCGAAGTCACCGCCGGTGATCCACTTGTTGCCCGACATCGTGGAGTCCAGCAGCCCCTGCTCGGTGTCGTTGCCCGAGACCACGGTGCTGAAGATGCCGCCCGCGGCGAAGTTCCAGCCGAAGTGCACACCGATCGGCACCCACAGGTTGCGGGTGGCGACGTACGCGGCGGCGAGCATGCCGCCGGCCTCGATCGCGATGGCGAAGGCGCCCCACGCCGTGGCGTCCGGGTTGGGCAGGTGCGCCAGGCCGAACAGCAGCGCGGTCAGCGCCAGCGCGATCCAGGTGCCCAGGTACTCCTCGACGATCCGGAACAGCACCCCGCGGAACAGCAGTTCCTCCGTGACGGCTGCGGCGGCCATGAAGCCGAACAGCCCGGCCGTGCCGCTCAGTGAACCCAGGCCGTGCACCTCGTAGTTGCCGGAGGTGAAGAGGTTCGTGATGACCATTCCGAACATCACGAGGCCGATCAGCGTCCCCCGGCCGAGCGCCGGCGCGGCACCGTTCGGGTCCAGCTCCGTGACCGGCCGGCGCTCGGTCCGCCCCACCACCCACCGGTAGACCAGCACCGCGAGCACGGTGGTCAGCGCCCCGAGGGCGAGCGTGAGCCACGGGTTGTCCCGCACCGCGTTCACGCTCTGTCCGCCTATGGCGGAGATCGCCAGCACGGCCAGGACCTGCCAGACCACTCTCATCGATGACTCCTTCGTCGGATCCGCGGCCCAGTGCCGCGTGCCGTCATGGACGCTACGGTTCCGGTGGCCGGGAATCGTCACCGCACAGTGGACACTTGCCCGTAGCTCGCTCGGGGGACAGACCGTGTCCTGTGCCAACTCCGGTGCGCTCGAGAGGTGTTCGGGATCACACGCCGGGGAATGAGTCGCGGGCGAGGAAGAAGCCGTATCCACGGGTGACCGGTCGGCCCGGATGCGACGATGAGGGGCCATGACTGCTGGGTGGGGTGCTCGCACGGCGCGGGCCGCGGTGTTCGCGGCCGTCTGTGTCGTGCTCGCCGCCCTGGGGCACGTCATGATGTCCGGCGACCACGTTCCCCTCCGGGCACTGGCGGCCGGCTGGGCCGTGACCGGTGCCGCGGGCTGGGGGCTCGCGGGGCGTGAGCGCGGACTGCCGCTGGTCACCGCCGTCGCCGTCGCCGTCCAGACGGTTCTGCACTCGGCCTTCTCGCTCGTGAGCCCTTCCGCAGGCCCCATGGACACGGGAGCGATGCCGCACGGCATGCACACCATGCCCATGCCCACGAGGGCGGGCATGGGCATGGAGGGGCACACGGCGTCCTCCGACGGCTCCTCCGCCGGCATGCTCGCCGCCCACCTGCTGGCCGCACTGCTGTGCGGACTGTGGCTCGGGTACGGCGAGCGGGCGGTGTTCCGGGTGCTGCGGGCCGTCGGCGGCTGGCTGGCCGCCCCGGCGCGGCTGCTGTTCCTCACACCGGTGCCGCCGTGCCGTCCGTCCCTCCGCGTCCGCCGGCGCCGCCGCTCGCACCGCGCGCCGCGTCTCCTCCTCCTCGTCCACGCCATCACCTCACGCGGTCCGCCCGCCGGGGCCGCTGCCGTCTGACGGCAGCCGGTGACACCCCGGGCCGCCCCTGCGCGCCCCGGGCTTCGGCCGTGTGCCGGTACAGCCCTGTTCCGCGTACCGCCCCGCGGCCGTATCCCCGCCTACCGGGCCCGCGCACGCCCGCGGTCCACGGTTCCTCCGCGAAGGACCTCAGGTGATCACTTCCACCCTGCCCACCCCTGCCGGAAGACCCACCGACGACACGGCGACCGCCTGGGCGCTGGCCGCGCGCGGCGGTGACTCCGACGCCGTCGACCGCTTCGTCCGCGCCCTGCACCGTGACGTCATCCGCTACGTCGCCCGGCTGTGCGCCGACCCGCAGGCGGTGGACGATCTGACCCAGGACACGTTCCTGCGGGCACTCGGCAGCCTGCACCGGTTCGAGGGACGTTCCTCGGCACGCACCTGGCTGCTGGCCATCGCCCGCCGCGCGGTGGCCGACAGCCACCGGTACACGGCCGTACGGCCCCGGACGGCGGACGTCTCCGACTGGCAGCTGACCGTGGAACGGGCGCAACCGCGCGGGCTGCCCGGATTCGACGACGGGATCGTGCTGCTCGATCTGCTGGACCGGCTGCCGGAAGAGCGGCGCGAGGCGTTCGTCCTCACCCAGTTGCTCGGGCTGCCGTACACGGAGGCGGCGGCCCTCGGCGACTGCCCGGTCGGCACGGTCCGCTCCCGCGTCGCCCGTGCGCGGACGGCCCTCGCCGCCCTCGTCACCGAGGCGGAGGAGGCGGGCACGGCCGTGCGGAGAACCGTTCCGGACTGAGAATCCAGCACCTGGACGTACAGTCCGAGAAAAGAGGACGGGAGGTGTGCTCATGGTGGCCGCAGAGGGCCGGGAGGCCGAGCGGGACACGATCCTCGACGCCCACCAGCCGCTGCGGCACCGGGGCCGGGCCCAGCTCGACCGGGAGGAACGGCTGCGGCTGTTCCGGGACCTGGACGCCCGCGGAGTCTTCGCCGTGCGGCGGGCGGTCGAGCAGGTCGCCGGCCGGCTCGGCATCTCCCGCGCCTCCGCCCACGGCTACCTCTCCCGGTCCAGGACGACGACCGACCCGATCCCCACCGGAGGCACCGCATGACGACCACCACCCCGCCGGTCACCCTCGACGACGTCCGTTCCGCCGCCGAGCGCATCGAGGGCGTCGCACACCGCACGCCCGTCCTGCGCTCCCGCACCCTGGACGCGCTCGCCGGCGCCGAGGTGCACCTCAAGTGCGAGAACTTCCAGCGCGTGGGCGCCTTCAAGTTCCGCGGCGCCTACAACGCGGCCTCCCGGCTCACCCCCGACGAGCTGTCCCGGGGCATCGCCGCCTACTCCTCCGGGAACCACGCCCAGGCCGTCGCCCTGGCCGCCCGGGAGCTGGGCACCACCGCCGTCATCGTCATGCCGGAGGACGCCCCGCCGTCGAAGCGGGCGGCCACCGAGGGGTACGGCGCCGAGATCGTCACCTACGACCGGTACACCGGCGACCGGGTCGCCGTCGCCGAGGCCCTCGCCGCCGAGCGGGGCCTGACCCTCGTCCCGCCCTACGAGCACCCGCACATCATCGCGGGACAGGGCACGGCGGCCCTCGAACTCGTGCAAGAAGCAGGGGAGTTGGGTGTGCTGCTCGCGCCGGTCGGCGGCGGGGGACTGATCGCCGGAAGCGCCACCGCCGTCAAGGGCCTGCATCCCGCGACCCGGGTGATCGGCGTGGAGCCGGAGGCCGGCGACGACACCAAGAGGTCCCTGGAGGCGGGCCGGCGCGTCAGCGTCCCGGTCCCGCGCACCATCGCCGACGGCCAGGCCCTGCACACCCCCGGCGAACTGACGTTCTCCCTCAACCGGCGGCTCCTGGACGGGATCGTGCTGGTCGGCGACGACGAGATCAGGGACGCGATGCGGTTCGCCTTCGAGCGGCTGAAGATCGTCCTGGAGCCGAGCGGCGCCACCCCGCTCGCCGCACTGCTCACCGGCCGCGCGGGCCCTCTCCCGCCGCGCGTCGGCCTGATCCTGTCCGGCGGCAACATCGACGCCGAACGCTTCGCCCGGCTCTGCGGTCCGGGCGACTGACACACCGGCTTCAACGGAGAGCTGCCGGATCCACCACAACGGCCATGTCGTCCGGGGCCGTACGCACATCCGCATGGACGACGGCGCGGAGCAGGAGGTCGGCCCCGGAGACGTCTTCGTCCGCGCACCGGGCCACGACGCGTGGGTCGTCGGCGACGACCAGGCCGTGGTGCACGACTTCGCGGGCGGCCTGGCCCAGGAGTACGCCAAGGCCGACCAGCCGGCACACCACCCGGTCGGTCGGGTTCCGCTCCCTGGGCCGCGGGAAACGGCTGAGGGGCGCCCGCCGTGGCGGACGCCCCTGGTGACAGGGCGGGGTTCACGCGGCCGGCGCGACCGCCCGCACCGCCGGTGTGCGCAGCACGCGCCGGGCCGTGGACAGGCTCGTCCCGAAGGTCGCCACCGTCGTCACCGACACCATGGCGAGCCATGTGCCGAGGAACTGGTCCGGCAGCACCCCGTCGGTGCGGACGACCGTGAACGGCACGACGCCGGCCAGCGCGGCCACCGTGCCGAGGAACACGCCCGTGACCGTGAGGATCGCGCCCTCGGCGCCCACCATGCCGAGCACCTGCCCCGGAGTCGCCCCCGCCAGGCGCTGCTGCCCGAACTCACGGGAGCGGTAGGTCGTCGCCGCGTACAGCGAGTTGACCAGCATGACGCAGACGAAGACCGCGATGATGCCGACGACCGTGAGGTTGAGCGTCTCCAGGTTCTTCGCGTCGACCGACTTCACCAGACCCGAGGCCGCGACGGCGTCGCTCTCCACCGCCTGCATGGTGATCGTCGCCGTGGACACCGCGGTGAACATGATGAGCGGCACCAGGATCCCGGCGAGCTCACCGGACCGCTGCCGGAGGTTCCGCACGGCCAGCCACCCGCCGGCCCCACCGGGTGTCAGCCGGGCGAGTACGCCCTTCAGCAGCCGCGGCGCCATCAGCGCCAGCCCCACCGAGAGCATGATCGCCCCTTGGGCGGGCGGCGCCATCAGCATCTCGTCCGTCGCGGAGAGCAAGAAGGTGGAACAGGCCCCGGCGGCACCGACGGCCAGCGCCCCGTAGGCCAGGAACCGCCGGGCCCGGGCACGCTCCTTGCCGCGCCGCGTCACCCGCCGCACGGCCAGGAACGCGGCGCCCGCCGCCGCGAGCAGCGTGATGTCCACTCCGGAGATCAGCGCGATCGGTCCGAAGGAGTACTCGACCGACCGCGCGACCTGGCCGCCGTCCTGGAACATGTCCAGCAGCGCCCGCCCGCCGAGCATCGCCGGGCCGATCGCCAGTGCCGCGCCCACCAGGGCCACGACCGCCGCCTCACCCACGACCATCCGCTTGATCTGCGCCGGGGTCGCCCCCGAGCAGCGCAGCAGCTCCATCTCGGCCGCCCGCTGCCGCACGTTCACCGTCAGCGTCGAGGCGACGGCGAAGAACACCAGCAGCGTGCCGTACCCGCCGACCACGCCGGCCGCCGTGCCCAGCGTGTCGGAGCTCACCGGGTCCACGCCCGGCCGCCCGGCCGTGTCGTGCATCGAGTTGAACGTCATGATGATCGCCGCGCCCAGGAAGGCGGACAGCAGCGTCGCGAGGAACCGTCCGGGCCGTTGCCGGATCGACCGCAGGGCCAGTACGAGCACGGCTCACACCTCCGCCATCGTGTCGTCGCCCAGGTGCGCCAGCCGCTCGGCCACCGCGTCCGCCGTCGGCGCGTCCAGCCGGCCGGCGAGCCTGCCGTCCGCGAGGAACAGCACGCTGTCGGCGTAGGAGGCGGCGACCGGGTCGTGCGTCACCATCACCACGGTCCGCCCGTGCACCCGCACCGCCTCCTGGAGCAGCCGCAGCACCTCCCGGGCGCTGCGCGTGTCCAGGGCACCGGTCGGCTCGTCCGCGAAGATCACCCGGGGTTCGGTGACCAGCGCCCGCGCGATCGCGACGCGCTGCCGCTGGCCGCCGGAGAGCTGGTCGGGCCGGTGTCCGAGCCGGTCGCCGAGGCCGACGGCGGTGAGGATCTCCCGGGCCCGCCTCCGGTCCACGCGCCTGCCGGCCAGCTTCAGCGGCAGCACCGTGTTCTGCGCGACGGTCAGCGTCTCCAGCAGGTTGTACTGCTGGAAGACGAACCCGATCCGCCCGCGCCGGAACTTCGTCAGCTCCGCCTCGCCGCCACCCGTCAGCTCGGTCCCGTCGACCCGTACGATCCCGCTGTCCGGCCGGTCCAGACCCGCCGCGCACTGCAGCAGCGTCGACTTGCCCGAGCCGGACGGCCCCATCACCGCGGTGAACGTGCCCCGCGCCAGGCCGAGCGTCACCCCGTCGAGGGCGGTCACGGCACTGTCCGCCGTCCCGTAGGACTTGGTGACCTTGACCAGGCGCAGTGCCTCGGGGGCGGGCCCCGAGTCGTGATCGCGTCGTGCCCCGTTGCGAAACATCGTCATCTCCTCCGTCCGGCACGTCCTGTGCCATACCGACGACGCTACGGAGGAGACGGCCGCACCACATTGGGCGCAGAACCCGTATCGGGGGGTGTAGTCAGGACCACCCCCCGAGGGGGTTCACCCGACCAGCACGACCTCCAGGGTGCGCGGTCCGTGCACGCCCTCCACCCGGTCGAGTTCGATGTCACTGGTCGCCGAGGGGCCGGAGATCCAGGTGAGCGGGCGGGCCGGGTCGAGGCGTTCGAGGGCCCGGGGGACGGAGGAGACGACCTGGTCCGGGACGCGGACCACACAGATGTGGTGGTCGGGGACGAGGGTGATCCGGCGCCGCCCCTGGTCGGGGGAGCCGTCCAGCACGATCGTGCCCGTCTCCGCGACGGCGACCGCGCAGGCGGTGACCACACTGTCGACCCGGTCCAGCTCCTGCGGGGTGCTCTCCGCCCGGTCCGTCACCCGCGTCACCTCCGTCGCGGCGAGCCAGCCCTCGTCGAGGCCGGGCGGAACCAGCACCGACGACGCGCCGCGCGCCGCGAGCAGCCCGGCGACGACACCGGCCAGCCCGGCCGCGTCCGTACGGTGCACGACCGCCCGGTAGTCGGCCAGGTTCTCCGCGAGCAGGTCCACCGTCTCCTCGACGGTGCGCTCACCGTGCTCGCGCAGATAGTCACGGGCCACCGCCCGCTCGTACGGGGTGTCGTCCTTCGGTACGTCGGCGAGGGCCCGCCGCACCCGGCCCAGGATCCGTTCCCTGCTGCTCACTTCGCTGCTCCCTTCCCGCCCCGCGTACGCTGCCACCAGTCCCGGAACGGTTCCGCCGGCACCGGCGGCAGGTCCCGGGTCCCGCTCCACGCCCGGCCGGGGCCCGGCAGGGTGCGCGGATGGAGGCGGCGGGTGCGCGAGGCGAGGCGCTGGCCGGTGCGCAGGGCTCCGGGGTGCGCGAACGCCCAGCGGGCGGCGCGCATCGCGGCGCGCTCGGCGGCGTGCCCCTTGGCCGGCTTGAGCACCACCTTGTTGCCGCCCCGGGTCACCTCCCCGCCCTGGGCCACCCGCTCCCGCAGATGCACCAGCACCTCGGGGATGTCGATGGCGACCGGGCACACCTCGTAGCAGGCCCCGCACAGCGACGAGGCGTACGGCAGGGAGGCGTCGATCTCGCTTCCGGTGCCCCGGAGCTGGGGGCTGAGGATGGCGCCGATGGGGCCCGGGTAGACCGAGCCGTAGGCGTGGCCGCCGGCCCGCTCGTACACCGGGCACACGTTCAGACAGGCCGAGCAGCGGATGCAGCGCAGCGCCTGCCGGCCCACCTCGTCGGCGAGGGTGTCGGTGCGGCCGTTGTCCAGCAGGACCAGGTGGAAGTCGCGCGGCCCGTCCTCGTCGGTGGTGCCGGTCCAGGTGCTCGTGTACGGGTTCATCCGCTCGGCGGTCGAGGAGCGCGGCAGGGTCTGCAGGAACACCTCCAGGTCCTGCCAGGTCGGCACGATCTTCTCGATGCCGACGACCGAGATCAGCGTCTCGGGCAGGGTCAGGCACATGCGTCCGTTGCCCTCGGACTCCACCACCACCAGTGTGCCGGTCTCGGCCACCATGAAGTTGGCGCCGGAGACGCCGACCTTGGCGCGCAGGAACTTCTCCCGCAGGTGCAGCCGCGCCGCCTCTGCGAGTTCGGCGGGCGTGTCCGTCAGCCCCTCGGGGGCGGGGCGACCCCACTCGCCCATCTCGCGGGTGAAGATCTCCCGGATCTCCCCGCGGTTGCGGTGGATCGCCGGCACCAGGATGTGCGAGGGCCGGTCCTTGCCCAACTGCACGATCAGCTCGGCGAGATCGGTCTCGTAGGCGGCGATGCCCTGCGCCTCCAGGGCCTCGTTGAGCCCGATCTCCTGCGTGGCCATCGACTTGACCTTGACGACCTCCGACTCACCGGTCGCCTTCACCAGTTCGGCGACGATCCGGTTGGCCTCGTCGGCGTCCGCGGCCCAGTGCACGGTGCCGCCCGCCGCCGTCACCGACTCCTCCAACTGCTCGAGGTAACGGTCGAGGTGACGGAGCGTGTGGTCCTTGATCCGCTTGCCGGCCTCGCGCAGCTCGGCCCAGTCGGAGACCTCGGCGACCGCGCCCGCGCGCTTGGCGCGGATGGTGTGCGTGGCGTGCCGCAGGTTGCCCCGCAGTGTCGCGTTGCCGACCGCCTCGTGGGCGGCCCTGGGAAACGCCGGCATCCCGACGAACGTCCCGCTCATACGGCCGGCTCCTCCTCCGTGCTCGCCAGGATCTCCGCGATGTGCACCGGCCGCATACCGGTCCGCAGCCTGGTCATCGTTCCGCCGATGTGCATCAGACAGGAGTTGTCCGCCGCGCACAGCACCTCGGCGCCCGTCGACTCGGCGTTGCGCACCTTGTCGGTGCCCATCGCGGCCGAGACGTCGGAGTTCTTCAGCGCGAAGGTGCCGCCGAAGCCGCAGCACTCCTCGGCGCCCGGCAGCTCGGCCAGCTCCAACCCCTTCACCGCCCGCAGCAGCCGCAGGGGCCGCTCGCCGAGACCGAGACCGCGCAGCCCGTGACAGGTGGGGTGGTAGGTCACCTTGTGCGGGTAGTACGCCCCGACGTCCGTCACCCCCAGCACGTCCACCAGGAACTCCGTGAGCTCGTACGTCTTCGGCACCACCGGCGCCAGTGTCGCCGCGAGGGTGCCCCCGCGGCCCTCCGCCCGGGCCCGCTCACCCATCCGCGGATACAGCTCCCGCACCATCGCCCCGCACGACCCGGACGGCGTCACGATCGCCTCGTAGTCCTTGAAGACATCGGAGAAATGCCGGGCGAGCGGCTCGGCCTCGTGCCGGTAGCCCGTGTTGTAGTGCGCCTGACCGCAACAGGTCTGCGCCATCGGGAAGTCGACGTCGACGCCCAGCCTGGTCAGGAGTTTCACCACGGCGCGCCCGGTGTCCGGATAGAGCGTGTCGTTGACACAGGTCAGGAACAGTGCGACACGCATCGCGGCTCCTAGTGAATCGATCATCGGGTGAATGCAGAGTAGTGGGGGAGCGGGGACCCGGGGGAGACCGCGTCAGCCCCGGGCGAGCCGGGCCTGCGCCGCCTGCCACCGCTGCGTACCGCCGCGCGGTTCGTACCGCGTCAGCGGCTGGGTGCGGGTGAGCAGCCGCCGCGTCCCGGCCAGGTCGCCGACCAGGCCGTGGGCACGGGCCTGCACCAGCACATTGCCCAGTGCCGCCGCCTCCGTCGGCCCGGACACCACCGGCAGCCCGCAGGCGTCGGCGGTCAGCTGGCACAGCAGGGCGTTGCGGGTGCCGCCGCCCACGATGTGCACCACGTCGGCGGACTGCCCGGAGAGCCGCTGCGCGTCCTCGACGGCCTTGCGGTGGGCCAGGGCGAGCGAGTCGAGGATGCACCGGGTGATCTCGGCGGGCGTGGCCGGCACGGGCTGCCCCGAGGCCCGGCAGGCCTCGGCGATCCGTTCCGGCATCCGCCCCGGCGCGAGGAACGCCGCGTCCCCGGCGTCCACCACCGACCGCAGCGCCGGCACCTTGGCCGCGTCGAGCAGCAGCGCGCCCAGATCCGGCTGCCCCCAGGCCCGTACGCACTCCTGGAGCAGCCACAGACCCATGATGTTGCGCAGGTAGCGGACCGTGCCGTCCAGCCCCAGCTCGTTGGTGAAGTTGGCGGCCCGGCTCTCCTCGGTGAGCACCGGCGCGTCCAGCTCCAGGCCGGCCAGCGACCAGGTGCCGGTGCAGATGTACGCGAACCGCTCGCCGTCCGCCGGGACGGCGGCCACCGCGGACGCGGTGTCGTGCGAGCCGACCGCCGTCACCGGGACCGGCCCGGTCAGCCCGGTCTCCTCCAGCACCTCGGGCCGCAGCATTCCGGCCGCGTCCCCCGGCCGGCGCAGCGGCGCGAACAGCGAGAGGTCGATGCCGAGGCGCTCCGCGACCCCGTGCGCCCAGTCGCGGGTGCGCGGGTCGATCAGCTGGGTGGTCGAGGCGTTGGTCAGTTCCGTGCCCTGCTCACCGGTCAGCCAGTACGTCAGCAGATCCGGAATCAGCAACAGCCTGCGAGCCTGGGCCAGTTGGGCCGACCCGCGGGCCGCCGTCAACTGGTACAGCGTGTTGAACGGCGCGTACTGCAGACCGGTCGCCGCGTACAGCTCCCCGGCGGGCACGGTCGCCCACACCTTCTCCGCGATCCCGTCGGTACGGCTGTCGCGGTAGTGCACCGGGTTGCCGAGCAGCGCCCCGTCCGCGTCCAGCAGCCCGTAGTCCACGGCCCAGCTGTCGATGCCGACGGAGTCCACCGCGCCGGCCGCCTTCAGCCCGTCCAGCACACCGGCGTACAGCCCCAGGACGTCCCAGCGCAGCCCCTCGGGCACCCGCACCGGCCGGTTGGGGAAGCGGTGGGCCTCGGTCAGCTCCAGGCTGTCGGGGCCGACGCGGCCGACCATGACGCGCCCGCTGGACGCGCCGAGGTCGACCGCGGCGTAGGACTTCACGGCGCTCATCGCAGGAACGCGGCGGCGACGCCGGCGTCGACCGGGACGTGCAGTCCGGTGGTGTGGGTGAGGTCGCCGCCGGTCAGCGCGAACACGGCGTTCGCCACGTGCTCGGGCAGCACCTCGCGCTTCAGCAGCGTCCGCTGGGCGTAGAACTCGCCCAGCTTCTCCTCCGGCACCCCGTACACGGCGGCGCGCTTGGCGCCCCAGCCGCCGGCGAAGATGCCGGAACCGCGCACCACACCGTCCGGGTTGACGCCGTTGACCCGGATGCCGTGCTCACCCAGCTCGGCGGCGAGCAGGCGCACCTGGTGGGCCTGGTCGGCCTTGGTGGCGGAGTAGGCGATGTTGTTGGGGCCGGCGAACACGGCGTTCTTCGACGCGATGTAGACGATGTCCCCGCCCAGCTCCTGCGCGGTCATCACCCGGGCCGCCTCGCGCGAGACGAGGAAGGAACCGCGGGCCATGATGTCGTGCTGGAGGTCCCAGTCCTTCGCGGACGTCTCGAGCAGCGGCTTGGAGATCGAGATGCCGGCGTTGTTCACCACCAGGTCGACCCCGCCGAAGGCGAGCACCGCGGCCTTGAAGGCACCCGCGATCTGCTCCTCGGACGTCACGTCGACGGTCACGGCGACGGCCTTGTCGGACCCGCCCAGCTCCTCGGCGACCTCGGCGGCGTTCTCCCCGTTCAGGTCGGCCACGACGACACAGGCGCCCTCGGCCACCAGCCGCTGGGCGATCGCCCTGCCGATCCCGCTGCCGGCGCCGGTGACGAGCGCGACGCGCGTCGCGAGCGGCTTGGGCTTCGGCATCCGCTGGAGCTTGGCCTCCTCCAGCGCCCAGTACTCGATGCGGAACTTCTCCGACTCCTCGATCGGCGCGTACGTGGAGACCGCCTCGGCCCCGCGCATCACGTTGATCGCGTTGACGTAGAACTCGCCGGCCACGCGCGCGGTCTGCTTGTCCTTGCCGAAGCTGAACATGCCCACGCCCGGCACCAGCACGATCGCCGGGTCGGCTCCGCGCATCGCGGGGGAGTCGGGCCGGGCATGGCGCTCGTAGTAGGCGGCGTACTCCTCGCGGTAGGCCGCGTGCAGCTCCTTCAGCCGGGCGACCGCCTCGGCCGGCGGGGCGGACGGCGGCAGGTCCAGGACCAGCGGCCGGACCTTGGTGCGCAGGAAGTGGTCCGGGCAGGAGGTCCCCAGCGCGGCCAGCCGCGGGTGCTCGGCGCGGGCCAGGAAGTCCAGTACGGCGTCGGAGTCGTCGAAGTGCCCGACCTGCGGCCGGTCCTGCGAGGCGACGGCCCGGACGTACGGCGCCAGTGCGGCGGCCCGCTCCCGCCGCTCCTCCTCGGACAGCGCCTCGTACCCCTCGATCACCGGCCCGAACGGCTCCGGCCTGCCGCGCTCGGCGAGGAACTCCTCGGCGGTGCGGATGATGTGCAGCGAGTTCCGCTCGCACTCCTCGGAGGTGTCACCCCACGCGGTGATGCCGTGCCCGCCCAGCACACAGCCGATGGCCTGGGGGTTGGCCTCCTTCACGGCGGCGATGTCCAGCCCGAGCTGGAAACCGGGCCGCCGCCACGGCACCCACACCACGGTGTCGCCGAAGCACTCGGCGGTCAGCTTCTCCCCGTCGGCCGCGCAGGCGAGCGCGATCCCGGAGTCGGGGTGGAGGTGGTCGACGTGCGCGGCGCCGACGAGCCCGTGCATCGCGGTGTCGATCGAGGGCGCCGCACCCCCCTTGCCGTGCAGGCAGTAGTCGAACGCGGCGACCATCTCGTCCTCGCGCTCGACCCCCGGGTACACGTCGGTGAGCGCCCGCAGCCGGTCCAGCCGCAGCGCGGCCAGCCCCGCCTCGGTGAGCGTCCCGAGGTCACCCCCGGACCCCTTGACCCACATCAGCTCGACGTCACCCCCGGTGACGGGGTCGGTCTCGGTGCCCTTGGCGGAGGTGTTGCCGCCGGCGTAGTTGGTGTTGCGGGGATCGGCACCGAGCCGGTGAGAACGAGCGAGGAGGGCGGCGGCTTCGGGATTGGTTGCCATGAACGATCAGTCCTTCGGAGAAGAGGGGGAGTGAAACGCCCCGACAGGGGCGCGGGGAACTGCGCGATCAACCACGACCGACCCGCAGTCCGCGACGAACAGAACCCGGCAGACGCTCAC
Organism: Streptomyces sp. NPDC059787; assembly: GCF_042732315.1. Classification (NCBI taxonomy): domain Bacteria; kingdom Bacillati; phylum Actinomycetota; class Actinomycetes; order Kitasatosporales; family Streptomycetaceae; genus Streptomyces; species Streptomyces sp. NPDC059787. Next base: position 57,787 of record NZ_JBHWHX010000034.1, on the reverse strand, counting down.
GCGCCCCAGCCGGCCTGCTCACCCCCGACCCGCTCGGCCACGATCTTCTCGGCCCATCCGGACCGCCGGTAGGCGGCCACGGGCTCGGGGTCCAGCCCCATCTCCCCCCGCACCTCACGCAGCAGCGGACGCACGTCCGTGTTGTACGCGTCCATCAGCACGGCGTTGGCCTCGAGCACATCCCCGGCCCGCTGGGCATCGTCCAGCGCCGACCGGTCGACAAGGAGAGCCTTGGCCGTGGCTTCCTGAACGTTCATGACGGAACGGATGATCGCCGGGATCTTCGCCTCGATGTTGTGGCACTGATCCAGCATGAACGCCACCTCGGGAGTGAACCCGCCCCCGCGGATCACCTCGTACATGATCCGGAACAGCTGGAACGGGTCGGCCGCGCCGACCATCAGGTCGTCGTCCGCGTAGAACCGCGAGTTGAAGTCGAACGCGCCGAGCTTCCCCTCCCGCAGCAGCGTCGCCACGATGAACTCGATGTTGGTCCCCGGAGCGTGGTGACCGGTGTCGACGACGACCTGCGCCTTCGGCCCCAGCTTCAGGCAGTGCGCGTAGGCGGTGCCCCAGTCCGGCACGTCCGTCGTGTAGAACGCCGGCTCGAAGAACTTGTACTCCAGCAGCATCCGCTGGTCGTCCCCGAGCCGCTCGTACACCTCGGCGAGCCCTTCGGCGAGCCGGTCCTGCCGGGCGCGGATGTCGTCCTGGCCGGGGTAGTTCGTCCCGTCGGCGAACCACAGCTTCAGGTCCTTGGAGCCGGTCGCGTCCATGATGTCGACGCACTCCAGCAGATGGTCGACGGCCTTCCTGCGCACCGCCGCGTCGGGGGCGCAGATGCTGCCGAGCCGGTAGTCGTCGTCCTGGAAGGTGTTGGAGTTGATCGCGCCGAGCCTCACCCCGCGGTCCTCGGCGTGCTTGGCCAGCGCCGCGTAGTCCTCGACCTTGTCCCACGGGATGTGCAGCGCCACGGTCGGCGCGACACCCGTGAACGCGTGCACCTGGGCCGCGTCGTCCAGCTTCTCCTGCGGGGTGCGGGGAACGCCCTGTTGTGCGAACACCTTGAACCGGGTCCCCGAGTTCCCGTACGCCCAGGACGGCGTCTCCACGGCCTGTGTCTTGAGAGCGGCTTTCACCGCGGCGAGCTCGGTCACGTCAGGGCTCCTGTGACATCGGGTCGTAACGACCACTGAATGAAACGATTCAGAACGGGAAGCTATGGGTCTCCCGAAGGGGTGTCAACCCCTCGGGCGAAGACCGTCCTCCGTGACCAGGCCGAGACCTGAAGCTGTCGAAAGTTTTTCGACCGGGACCCATTGACGTGACATGCGTCTCGCGCCTAACGTCCCGGCAACCCAGTTGAAACCTTTCACGACGTCGCGAGGGCCTCCCACCGGCGTCGTCGAGGAGCCCTCATGACCCACCCGTCCGACACGGGTCCGGCCCCGGTTCTCGCGCTGAAGGACATCTCCAAGTCCTTCGGCGCGGTCCGCGCCCTGCGGGACGTCTCCCTGGAGCTGTTGCCCGGGGAGGTGCACGCCCTCGCCGGCGAGAACGGAGCCGGCAAGTCGACCCTCATCAAGACGCTCGCCGGAGTGCACCGTCCGGACACCGGCCAGGTGCTGCTCGACGGCGCCCCCGTCGTCTTCCACGGCCCCGGTGACGCCCGCGACGCCGGCATCGCCGTGATCTACCAGGAGCCCACGCTCTTCCCCGACCTGTCGATCGCCGAGAACATCTTCATGGGCCGGCAGCCCCGTCGGGCCCTCGGCCGGATCGACCACCGGGCCACCCACGACGCGACCGCCGCCCTGATGAAGCGGCTCGGTGTCGACCTCGACCCGGACCGCCCGGCCCGCGGCCTGTCCATCGCCGACCAGCAGATCGTCGAGATCGCCAAGGCGCTCTCCTTCGACGCCCGCGTCCTGATCATGGACGAGCCCACCGCCGCCCTCACCGGCAGCGAGGTCGCCCGCCTCTTCGGCGTCGTGCGCACCCTGCGCGAACAGGGCGCCGCCGTGCTGTTCATCTCCCACCGCCTGGAGGAGATCTTCGAGATCTGCCAGCGGGTCACCACGCTCCGCGACGGCGCCTGGATCTCCAGCGAGCCGCTGGACGGCATGACCGAGGACGACCTGGTCCGCCGCATGGTCGGCCGCGACCTCGAGGAGCTCTACCCCAAGCAGGACGTGACACCGGGCGAGGTCGCCCTGAGCGTGCGCCGGCTGACCCGCGAGGGCGTCTTCACCGACGTCTCCTTCGACGTGCGGCGCGGTGAGATCGTCGGCCTGGCCGGGCTCGTCGGCGCCGGGCGCACCGAGGTGGCCCGCGCCGTGTTCGGCGTCGACCGCTGGGACGCCGGCGAGGTCGAGGTCGACGGGCGCAGGCTCACCAACGGCGCCCCGTCCACGGCCATGGCCGCGGGACTCGCCCTGGTCCCCGAGGACCGGCGCGCCCAGGGCCTGGTGATGGACATGTCCATCGAGCGCAACATCGGCCTCACCGGACTCCGTACGACCGTGAGGGCCGGCCTGATGGACCGCGGCGCCGAACGCAGCCGCTCCCTCGACTGGGCCGTCAAGCTCCAGGTCAAGTACGCCCGGATCGCCGACACGGTGAACACCCTGTCCGGCGGCAACCAGCAGAAGGTCGTCCTCGCCAAGTGGCTCGCCACCGGGCCGAAGGTGCTGATCGTGGACGAGCCCACGCGCGGCATCGACGTCGGCACCAAGGCCGAGGTGCACCGCCTGCTGTCCCAGCTCGCCGCCGACGGCGTCGCCGTCCTGATGATCTCCTCCGACCTGCCCGAGATCCTCGGCATGGCCGACCGCGTGCTGGTGATGCACGAGGGCCGGCTCACCGCCGAGATCCCCCGCACCGACGCCACCGAGGAAACCGTGATGGCCGCAGCCACGGGGAGGGCCGCCGCATGACGGTCGCCGCTCCCGAAGAAGCCCCCGTCGCCGAGGCGCCGAAGGCCGGCGCCACCCGGCTGGTGGACCGCGTCTTCAAGATGCGCGAACTCGCCATCCTCGTCGTCTTCCTGGTGATGATCGCCGTCACCCAGGCCGGCAACAGCGAGTTCCTGTCCGAACAGGGCATCAAGGACCTGCTGCTGAACGCGACCATCCTGGTCCTGGTCGCCACCGGCCAGTCCCTGGTCGTCATCACCCGCAACGTCGACCTGTCCGTCGGCTCCACCCTCGGCATCAGCGCCTTCGCCGCCGGCGTCTACCTCCAGGACGGCGGGAACCCGGTCGTCGCCATCGCCCTCGCCGTCCTGCTCGGCATCGGCTTCGGTCTGCTCAACGGCCTGCTCGTCAGCCTCGGCCAGGTACCCGCCCTCGTGGTCACCCTCGGCACGCTCTACATCATCCGCGGCATCGACTCCATCTGGGTCGGCTCCCGCCAGATCACCGCCGCCGATCTCCCCGGCGGGTTCGTCGACTTCGGCTCCGGCGGCATCTCGGCCGTTCCCTATCTGGCGCTGATCGCGCTCGCGGTGCTCGTGGCGACGGCGTACTACCTCAAGCACTTCGGCAGCGGACGCGAGCTGTACGCGCTCGGCTCCAACCCGGAGGCCGCCCGGCTCGCCGGCATCCCCGTACGCAAGCGGATCCTCGCCGCGTACACCTTCTGCGGCGCCCTCGCCGGCCTCGCGGGCGCCCTGTACCTGGCCCGGTTCGGCAACGTCGACTCCGGAACCGGGAACGGCTACGAACTCACCGTCGTCAGCGCGGTCGTGGTCGGCGGCGTGGTCTTCACCGGCGGCTCCGGCAGCGTCTACGGCGCGGCGCTCGGCGCGCTGCTGCTGACCTCCATCAACAGTGTGCTGCCCGCCCTCGGTGTCAGCTCCGTGTGGCTGCTCGCCATCAACGGCATCCTGCTCATCCTCGCCATCGCGGTCGACCGGATCGTCGCGCTGCGCGTGGCCTCCGCCCTGAAGAAGAGGAACGCCCGCCATGCCTGAGTCCCTGACGCGCGCCGTCCGCTGGGACACGGTCGTCGGCGCCCTGCTCGTCGTCGTCCTGCTGCTGTCCTTCACCACCGTCGACGGCTTCGGCAACGCGCTCAACCTGTCGTTCCTCATCGGCAACACCCTGCCGATCGCGCTGATCGCCCTGCCCATGACCCTGCTCGTGGTCTCCGGCGAGATCGACCTGTCCGTGGCCTCCACGGCCGGCCTGTCCGGCGCGGTGATGGGCGCCCTGTGGAACCAGGGCATGACCATCGAGACGATCATCCCGATCTGCCTCGTGATCGGTGTCGTCTGCGGCCTGGTCAACGGCCTGCTGGTGACCCGCCTCGGGCTGCCCTCCCTCGCCGTCACCATCGGCACGCTGGCCGCCTACCGGGGCATCGCACAGATCGTGCTCGGCTCCGACGCGGTGACCGACTTCCCCACCCAGTACCTGGACTTCGCCGCCGGACGCATCGGCGACACGTTCGTCCCGTACGCCCTCCTGCCCTTCCTGGTGCTGCTCGCCATCGCCGTCGTCGCCCTGCACGCCACCCCGTTCGGCCGGTCGCTGTTCGCGATCGGCGCGAGCGAGGAGGCGGCCCGGTTCGCCGGCATCCGCGTCAAGCGGCAGAAGCTGATCCTGTTCACCCTGACGGGACTCATGGCCTCCCTCACGGGCGTCTTCTGGGCGTTGCACTACGCCAGCGCGCGCTATGACAACGCCACCGGACTCGAACTCTCCGTCGTGGCGGCGGTGCTGCTCGGCGGTATCGACTTCGACGGCGGCAAGGGGACGCTCGGTGGTGCGATCGCCGGTGTGTTCCTGCTCGGCGCACTGCAGAACGTGATGAGCCTGCAGGACGTGTCCGCGCAGTCCCAGATCGTCGTCACCGGTGTGCTGCTGGTGCTGTCCGTGCTCGGACCTCGCGTCGCACGGCAGGTCGCCCTGGCAAGGGCACGAAGGCTGACGTCGACGTCATAGGGCTGTTCGACGACCGCGGGCCGGTCGTGGCCGGTCGCGCCCACGCGGCCGAGCCGCACATCGATACAGTCCCGCGCCCCTTCGGGGGCGCTTCTCCTCACCTTCTTGAAAAGGAACCCATCATGCGCAAGGCAACCCTCCGCCGTACCTGTGCGGCCCTCGCCGCCGTCACCTCGCTCGCTCTCGCCGCCACCGCCTGCGGTGGTACCACCAAGGAGGACGTCAAGAACGAGGGCGGCGGCGCCGCCGCCTCGGCCGGCAAGGCCGACCCGAACGCGGCCACCAAGAAGGGCCTGACCGTCGGCTTCCTGCCCAAGCAGGTCAACAACCCCTACTTCACCACCGCCGACAAGGGCGGCGAGAAGGCCGTCAAGGAGCTGGGCTCCACCTACAAGGAGGTCGGCCCCTCCAGCGCCACCGACACCGCCGGACAGGTCTCCTACGTCAACACCCTGACCCAGCAGCAGGTCGACGCCATGGCCGTCTCCGCGCAGGACCCCGGCGCCCTGTGCACCGCGCTCAAGCAGGCCATGAAGAACGGCATCAAGGTCGTCACCTACGACTCCGACACCACCGCCGACTGCCGCAACGCCTTCGTCTCGCAGGCCAGCGGCGAGGACCTGGGCCGCACCGAGGTGCAGCTGCTCGCCGAGCAGATCGACTACAAGGGCGAGATCGCGATCCTGTCCGCCGCGCAGACCGCGACCAACCAGAACGCCTGGATCGAGTTCATGAAGGACGAGCTCAAGGACCCCAAGTACAAGGACATCAAGCTGGTCAAGGTCGCCTACGGCAACGACGACGCCCAGCAGTCCTTCCAGCAGACCCAGGGCCTGCTCCAGGAGTACCCGAACCTGAAGGGGATCATCTCCCCGACCACCGTCGGCATCAAGGCCGCCGCCCAGTACCTGTCCGGCTCCAAGTACAAGGGCAAGGTCAAGCTGACCGGCCTCGGCACCCCCAACGACATGCGCAAGTACGTCAAGAACGGCACCGTCGAGGCGTTCGAGCTCTGGGACCCGGCCAAGCTCGGCGAGCTGGCCGCCCGCACCGCCGTCGCCCTGTCCTCCGGCCAGATCACCGGCAAGGAGGGCGAGACCTTCAAGGCCGGCGCGATGGGCGAGTACACCATCGGCAAGGACGGCGTGATCAACCTCGGCAAGCCCACCGTCTTCAACGCCGAGAACATCGACCAGTTCGACTTCTGATCCCCACTTCCCCCTGAAGGAGCGGTACTTCATGCAACGCGTCTGTTTCCTGCTCAAGGTCCGACAGGACCGGATCGCCGAGTACCGCGAACGCCATGCCGCCGTGTGGCCCGAGATGTGCGAGGCGCTCTCGACCACCGGCTGGCACAACTACTCCCTCTTCCTGCGTGACGACGGCCTCCTCGTCGGCTACCTGGAGACCGAGGACTTCGAGGCGGCCAAGGCCGGCATGGAGGCCACCGAGGTCAACGCCCGCTGGCAGGCCGAGATGTCCCCCTTCTTCGAGTCCCTCGACGGCTCCCGGCCGGACGAGGCGATGAAACCGCTGACCGAGGTCTTCCACCTCGCCTGACGAAGGAGCCCGCGATGAGACGACGCACTCTTCTGGCCGGCGCACTCCTCGGCACCGCGGCGGCCCCCGCCCTCGCCGCCGGCACCGCACGGGCCGCCGCCCCCGGCCCGTCGGTCACCCGCATCGGCACCACCACGCTCGACAGCCGGGCGATCTACTTCGTGTCGTACGACGGCCTGGTCAACAACAACGCGTTCCAGAAGAACGGCCTGCTCACCCACAAGGGCCACCAGTACGCGGCCTGGTACACCGCCGACCGGGGCGCCGTCGTCGGCCGTCGCGCTCTCGGCGCGAGCACCTGGGAGACCGTGCGGGTCGGCCACACCCTGCGCTACGACGACTCGCACAACGTCATCTCCATGGGCGTCTCGAAGACCGACGGCCGACTGCACCTCAACATGGACTCCCACAGCGACGGCTTCACCTACGTCAAGTCCGTCGCCGGACTCCTGGACGACCCCACCGGGCTGAGCTGGACCGCGAGCCGCTTCGGCACCCCGCAGTCCACGCTCGACGGCCTCGCCCTCACCTCGCAGTTCACCTACCCGCAGTTCGTCGCCACCCCCGAGGGCCGGCTCCAGCTCAGCTACCGGGCCGGTGTCTCCGGCAACGGCCGCAACGCCCTCGCCGAGTACGACGGCACCCGGTGGACCGCGCTGGGGGAGTGGTCCTCCTCCACCGGCACCTACAGCAGCGAGCACGGATCCTCCACCGCCCGCAACATGTACCTGCACGGCATCGACTACGACCGCAGCGGCCGCCTGCACTCCTTCTTCACCTGGCGCGAGCAGAACGGTGCCGTGATGTGCGGCGGCGGCGGCATCACCAACCACGACACCGGCTACGTCCACTCCGACGACCGCGGCCGTACCTGGCGCAACGACGCGGGCACCGTCGTCGGCAGAACCGGGGGCTCCGACCGGGTCTCCGTCACCGACGCCGGGCTGGTCGTCGACCCGCTGAACCCGGACCACTCCCTGATGAACCAGGAGAGCCAGTCCACCGACTCCGCCGGCCGGCCGCACGCGATCATCTCCTACGTCCCCGGCCGCTTCGGCCAGTGCACCACGGACTACGTCGCCGACCGCACCGCGAACGGCCGCGCCTTCCACGTCCGCCGCACCGCCGCCGGCACCTGGCGGAAGACCGAGATCCCCGTCCCGCTGAACTCCAGCCAGCGCACCAAGCTGGTCCTGGACCGGTACGACAACGCCTACGCCGTGTTCCCCTACGGCCGTATCGCCGCCGCCTCCGCGGCCTCCGGGCACACCGACTGGAAGCTGCTGTACGACGGCGCCGGACTGAACGCCTTCGGCGAGGTGGTCATCGACGAGACCCGCGTAGCCCAGGACGGGGTGCTGTCGGTCATGTACCAGGAGAAGTCCACCGGTACGACACCCTCACCCCTGCACGTCGTCGACTTCCGCCTGCCCGCCTGACCGTGTCCGCTCCGGGGCGGCGTGCCGGTAGTGTGATGGCCCGCCGCGCCGCCCCTCTCCCTGGAGGTCCCTGCCCGATGGCCCAGTCGGTGGGTATCAAGGACGTCGCCCGCGTCGCCGGAGTATCCGTCGGCACGGTCTCCAACGTGATCAACCGCCCGGACACGGTCGCCGCCGAGACCCGGGCCCGGGTGCTGTCCGCCATAGACCGGCTCGGCTACGTGCGCAGCGAGTCCGCCCGTCAGCTGCGCGCCGGCCGCAGCCGCATCATGGGCCTGCTCGTCCTCGACATGGGCAACCCGTTCTTCGTCGACGTCGCGGGCGCGCCCCCCACCCCCCCCCCCCCGGCCGGGGGCCGCGGGAGGTGGTGAAAAACCCCCCCCAAACCCACCCCGGAGGGCGCCGAAAGCTCCCCCAAAACCCCCCCCCC
>NZ_JBHWHX010000034.1:0-49402 GCF_042732315.1 Streptomyces sp. NPDC059787 | reverse complement strand
GTCCGGGGGGGCGCCGCCCCCCCCCCATGCTGGGCGGGCTTCTCCTCCTAGTGGCCCCCCTTTTTTTGGGCCCCGCCCGGGGGCGCCCCCCCCCCCCCCCCCCCCGAGGCCGGGCTCGGCGTGATGGTCTGCAACAGCGCCCAGAACCCGGGCGAGGAGGCCGAGTACCTCTCCCTCTTCGCCGAGCAGCGGGTGCGGGGCGTGCTGCTCACCCCGGCGGACGCCACCGGCCGCAACATCGAGGCGTTCCGCCGGCACGGCATCCCCTTCGTACTGGTCGACCGGGTCGCCGAGGGCACCACCGAGTGCTCGGTCTCCGTGGACGACGTGGCGGGCGGCGCGCTGGCCGTGCGGCACCTCGTCGACGCCGGGCACCGCTCCATCGCGTACGTCTGCGGCCCGCCCGGACTGAACCAGGTCCGGGACCGCCGCACCGGCGCCCTGAACGCCCTCGCCGAGGCCGGACTGGGCCCCGACTGCCTGCGCGAACTGCCCACCGAGCGGCTCGACGTCGCCGCCGGCCGCGACGCGGGTGCCCGCCTCCTCGGACTCGCCGACCGGCCCACCGCCGTGTTCTGCGCCAACGACCTGCTCGCCCTCGGTGTGCTCCAGGCGATGTACGCGGCCGGCGTCGGTGTCCCCGACGACCTCGCGATCGTCGGCTACGACGACATCGAGTTCGCCGCCGCGGCCGCCGTACCGCTGACCTCGGTGCGGCAGCCCGCGGTCACCATGGGTGCCCTGGCGGCCGAGCTGCTGCTGGAGGAGACCGAGAGCGAGAACGCGGCCGAGCCGCACGAGCACCGCCGGGTCGTGCTCCGCCCGGAACTGGTGGTCCGGCGCTCCAGCCTGGCGGCCCGCTGACGGGCATTCGGCAAAATTCCATGATCCCGGGCTCGTTGGCCGGACGAACATGTGCTGAACTGGGTCACGATCCGACAATCCGTTCGTCCCTGGAGCCCTGTTGTCCGTCAGCTACCGCCAGCCCGGAGTGGTCCTCACCGACCGTCGCTTCACCGTGCCCCTCGATCACGACAACCCCTCGGGGGAGACGATCGAGCTGTACGCGCGCGAGGTCGTCGCCAGTGACAAGGCCGGCCAGGACCTGCCCTGGCTGCTCTACCTCCAGGGCGGCCCCGGCTTCGGGGCGAACCGTTTCGTCGGGAAGCCCGCCTGGCTCGGCCGTGCCCTGGAGGACCACCGGGTCCTGCTCCTCGACCAGCGCGGCACCGGCCACTCCACCCCCGCCGGCCGGCAGACGCTCCCGCTGCGCGGCGGCCCCGCCGAGCAGGCCGACCACCTCACCCGCTTCCGCGCCGACTCGATCGTCCGGGACTGCGAGGCCATCCGCCCCGAGGTGACCGGCGGCGCCCCCTGGACCGTCCTCGGCCAGAGCTTCGGCGGCTTCTGCACCGTCGCCTACCTGTCCATGGCCCCCGAGGGCCTGAACACCGCGCTGATCACCGGCGGACTGCCCTCCCTGGACGCCCACGCCGACGACGTCTACCGGGCCGCCTACCCGCGTGTCGAACGCAAGGTCGCCGCGCACTACGCCCGCTACCCGCAGGACGTCGAACGCGCCCGCCGCATCGCCGACCACCTCCTCACCCACGACGTGGTCCTCCCGGGCGGCTACCGCCTCACCGTGGAGGCCTTCCAGTCCCTCGGCATCATGCTGGGCGGCAGCGAGGGCAGCCACCGGCTGCACTTCCTCCTGGAGGACGCCTTCGTCCGCACCCCGGGCGGCCACGAACTCTCCGACGCCTTCCAGGAGCAGGCGCAGGGCCTGCTGTCGTACGCCGGACACCCGCTCTACGCGCTCGTCCACGAGGCGATCTACGGCCAGGACGCCCGGCCCACCGCCTGGTCCGCCGAGCGCGTGCGGGCCGAGTTCCCGCGGTTCGACGCGGCCAAGACGCTCGCCGGCGACGAGCCGCTGCTGTTCACCGGCGAGACCATCCACCCGTGGATGTTCGACTGCGACCCCGCGCTGCGCCCGCTGCGCGAGACCGCCGAACTGCTCGCCGCGCGCACCGACTGGACGCCCCTGTACGACCCGGCGCGCCTCGCCGTCAACGAGGTCCCGGTCGCGGCGGCCGTCTACCACGACGACATGTACGTCGACACCGCCCACTCCCTGCGGACGGCCCGCGCGATCCGCGGCCTGCGCACCTGGGTCACCGACGAGTTCGAGCACGACGGTCTCCGGGCCGGCGGTCCCCGCGTCCTGGACCGGCTGCTCGCCCTGGCGCGCGACGAGGCGTGAGTCCGGGGCCGGGCGCGGGCCCGGTGGGATGTCGGTGCGGCGGGTTAGTCTGCGGACATGACCGAGCCGACGATCAGTCAACTCCCACCCATGCCCGACGACTGGCGGCGCGCCCTGGCCGTGGTGGCCCACCCGGACGACCTCGAGTACGGCTGTGCGGCGGCGATCGCGTCCTGGACCGACGCCGGCCGCGAGGTCTCCTACGTCCTGGCGACCCGTGGTGAGGCGGGCATCGACACCCTGGAGCCGGCGAAGTGCGGCCCGCTCAGGGAGCGCGAGCAGCGGGCGAGCGCGGCCGTGGTCGGCGTCTCGGAGGTCGGCTTCCTCGACCACGCGGACGGGGTCGTCGAGTACGGCCCCGCGCTGCGCCGCGACATCGCCGCCGCCATCCGCCGGTACCGGCCCGAGCTGGTGATCACCCTGAACCACCGGGACACCTGGGGCGGCACCTACTGGAACACCCCGGACCACGTGGCCGTCGGACGGGCCGTGCTCGACGCGGCCGGTGACGCCGGCAACCGCTGGATCTTCCCGGAGCTGGTCGAGCGGGGCCTCGAACCCTGGAACGGCGTCCGCTGGGTGGCGGTCGCCGGTTCCGGCAGCCCCACGCACGCGGTGGACGTGACGGACGGACTGGAGCGTGGGGTCGCGTCGCTGCTCGAACACCGTACCTACATCGAGGCGTTGACCGACGAGGACCCGGAGGCGTACGCCCGCGGTCTGCTGACCGGTTTCGCCGAGGAGACGGGGAAGCGGTTCGGCAACCGGCCCGCGGTCGCCTTCGAACTGTTCTCCCGGTGAGCCCCGTGGCCGGAGACAAGGAACTGCTGGCGGAGCGCTTCGAGGAGCACCGCGGGCATCTCAAGGCGGTCGCCTACCGCATGCTCGGCTCGCTGCCCGAGGCGGAGGACGCCGTCCAGGAGGCCTGGCTGAGGCTGGGCCGCACCGACACCGGCGACATCGACAACCTCGGCGGCTGGCTGACCACCGTGACCGGCCGGATCTGCCTGGACCTGCTGCGCTCGCGGACCGCGCGCCGTGAGCAGCCGATGGACGAGACGTTCGTCCCGGACGCGGTGATCAGACCCCTCTCCCAGGTGGACCCGGAACAGGAGGCGCTGCACGCCGACTCGGTGGGCGTGGCGATGCTGGTGGTCCTGGAGACGCTGGAGCCCGACGAACGGCTGGCGTTCGTCCTGCACGACATGTTCGCCGTGCCGTTCGACGACATCGCCCCGGTGGTGGAGCGCAGCTCGGCCGCGACCCGGCAGCTCGCCAGCCGGGCCCGCCGCCGGGTACGGGACACGGCCCCTCCGTCCGACCCCGACCTCGGCCGGCAGAAGCAGGTCCTCGAAGCGTTCATGGCCGCCGCGCGCGGCGGTGACTTCGAGGCGCTGGTCGCCGTCCTCCACCCGGACGTGGTGCTGCGGGCGGACGCGGGCGCACTGGTCCGGGGCGTGGCCGGATCCAAGATCCTCCGGGGCGCGAAGACGGTCGCCGAGTCGGCGATCATGTTCGCCCGCCACACCGCGGACGGCCGAATGGCCCTGGTCAACGACTCCCTGGGCCTGCTCAGCGTGGTCGACGGCCGCATCCGATCGGTCATGTCCGTCACCGTCACCGACAACCACATCACCGCCATGTACATCCTGGCCGACCCCGACCGCCTCACCCACCTGGAGCCACCGAAGGACTGACCACTCCCGCGGGGACCTGCCACCGTTCCCGCGGCCCTCACCGTTCCCGCGGGGACCTGCCGCCGTTCCCGCGGCCTTCGCCGTTCCCGCGGGGACCTGCCGCCGTTCCCGCGGGCAGCCGCATGCCGCGTCCCCGCGGCTCCCCGCCGTTCCCCGCGGGCAGCCGTATGCCGCCCGTTCCCGCGGGCAGTCGTGCCGCTGGGGCGGCACGGGTGGGCGCGACGGCACCCCGCGAGCGCCGGGCTGCGCAAACCCACCCCCGCCCCACCCCGACGCACCTGAGACCCGAGACTCACCCCCGCCGTTCCGGATGCAGCCGCAGCCCCTCCGGCATCAGCGTGAGCCGCTCGGTCACCCGCAACCGATACCCGGGCTCGGCCCGCAACTCGTACCGCCGCAGCAGCAACCCCAGCACCAGCACCGCCTCATGCAGTGCGAACTGCCGCCCGATACACGCCCGAGCCCCCGTCCCGAAGGGCTTGAACACATGCGCGGGCCGCCCCCGCACCGCCCCCGCATCGAACCGCTCCGGATCAAACCGCTCCGCATCCGCCCCCCACACCTCGGGATCCCGGTGCAGCATCAGCGTCAGCACCAGCGTCCACGCCCCCCGCCGCATCGGATGCTCCCCACCCAGCACCGTGTCCCGCGTAGCCTCCCGGGCGAAGGCCGGCGCGGTCGGCCACAACCGCAGCGACTCGTCCAGCACCCTGCGCACATAACGCAACTTGGCCACCTGCTCGTACCCGGGCGCCACCGCGTCGCCCCAGACGCGGTCCACCTCGGCACGGGCACGGGCCGCGACATCGGGATGCCGGGAAAGATAGTGCAGCGCGAAGGAGAGCGCGCCCGAGGTGGTCTCATGACCGGCGACCAGGAATGTGATCACCTGTCGGCGGACGTTCTCCGCCGACAACCGCTCCCCGGTCTCCGGATGCGAGGTCTCCAGCATCCGGTCCAGCAGATCCCCGCCCCCGCCGCCCTCCGCCCGCCGGACCCGGACCACCTCGTCGACGATGCGGTCGAGACACGCGATGTCGGCCGCGTTCCGTCGCCCCGCCCGGCGCAGCAGCAGCGGGCTCAGCGGCGCGGGAACGCTGTTCAGCCGCTGGGCGTGGCTGAGCGTCCCGACCATCGCCGTGACGAACGGGTGCGGACGGGACCGTTCGAAGGACCCGAAGTCGTGCCCGAACCCGGTGCGCGCGATCGTCTCCAGCGTCAGCCTGGTCATGTCCCCGGGCACGTCCACCGACCGTCCCCCGGCCGCCGCACGGTCCCAGTGGTCCGTCAGCCGCTCCGCCACGGCCAGCATCATCGGGTGGTAACCGGCCATGGCCTCCCGGCTGAACCCGGGGGCCAGCACATCGTGCGCGAGCTGCCAGTTGGGCTCGTGGTTGTACGCGGTGAACAGCCCGTCGCCCGCGACCGGCCGCAGATTGGCGACGCCCAGCCCGACGTGCTTGGCGAACCGCGACTCGTCGGCCAGATCGGCCACCAGCCCGGCACCCCAGGTGAACACGAACTCCTTGCCGAAGGCGCTCCGCCGGAAGACCGGCCCCAGCCGGCGGGCGTACTTCAGTGAGTCCTGCACGGGCGTGCGCCTGCTCGCCCCGAGGACGTCACCGAGCAGCGGCAGGCGGTACGGCGGGTGGGGGATGCGGTGCAGTTCCGGCCAGCCGTGTTCCGCGCTGCGGAACCCCTTCGGCGGTACGGCCCGTGTCGTCGTCTCCGCCATGACGCGATCTCCTTCGGCCCGGCGCGCGAGTGCGACGCGTTGACGTGTTGTACGCGAGTTCAATAAGGCGGGTTCAGTCTGGTCCGGCCGCTGAACGGGCGTCAAGTAAAGTGCGGGGATGGCCGTGAACCAGGGCGGGCGCACGCGCCGTCGGCTCAGCACCGCGGAGCGCCGGGAGCAGCTTCTGTCGGTCGGTGCGCGGCTGTTCTCGGAGAGCCCCTACGACGACGTGTGGATCGAGCAGGTCGCCGAGATCGCCGGGGTCTCACGGGGGCTGCTCTACCACTACTTCCCGACCAAGCGGGACTTCTTCGCGGCGGTGGTGGAGCGGGAGAGCGAGCGGATGCTGCGGATGACGGCGGCGGTTCCCGGCGTCCCGGTGCGCGAGCAGCTCGCGGCGGGCCTCGACGCGTACCTGGAGTACGTCGAGGCCCACGCGCACGGCTACCGCGCCTTCCACCGTGCCGACGCGGCGGGGGACCAGGCGGTGCGCCGGGTCTACCAGCGGGCGCTGGCCGCGCAGGAGCGGCAGATCCTGGCGGCGCTCGCCGCGGATCCCGAGTTCGGCCCCGTCTTCGAGGCGCGACCGGACACCCGGCTCGCCGTGCGCGGCTGGCTGGCCTTCACCACGGCGGTCTGCCTGGAGTGGCTGCGCGGCCCGGAACAGGACCGCGAGCAGGTGCGTGACCTGTGCGCACGCGCCCTGCTGGGCGTCCTCGCGCCCTGAAAGGTCTGGTGAGGATCACCCCACCCGGTTGGCGCGCACCCCGATCTTCGATAGGTTAGGCAAGGCTTACCTAAGAGGAGGTTCGGGGATGGCTGACGACACACACGGCTGGACGGCCGCGCCCGGCGCGGCGGAACGGGCCCGCTCGGTGCTCGCCGCCGCATGGTCCTGCGCGGTGACCGCGGAGGGCACCAGGGAGGAGCTCGTCGGCGCGCACGGTGTGACCGACGACGGAAGGGTGCTGCTGCACGTGCCCGAGGACAGCGCCCTGCTCGCCGCCGCGATCTGCGCACCCCGCGGCGAGCCGTCCGCCGTGCTGGAGTTCGCCGACGTGGCACCCGTCCCCGTACGCAACCGGATCCGCGCCCGGCTGTGGCTGGCCGGCTGGTTCGCCGTGCGGGACGGCCACCTCGTCTTCCGGCCCACGCGCGTGGTGCTGCGGCAGCCGTCCGGTGCCCTGGTGGTCGACGCCGACGAGTTCGCCGCCGCCGGGCCCGACCCGCTCGCCGCCGCCGAGGCCCGGCTGCTGACCCACCTCGCCGACTGCCACGCCGACGCGGTCGAACGGCTGACCCGGCTGGTCGACCACGGCAGCCTGCACGGCGCGGTCCGCGTCCAGCCGCTCGCCGTCGACCGGCACGGACTGACCCTGCGCATCGAACGCCTCCGCGCGGACGGTGACGTGCGCCTGCCGTTCCACGCGCCCGCCGACGACGTCTCGCAGCTCACCGAGCGCGTGCACGTGCTGCTCGCCCAGGCGGGCGCCGCCTCCTGCCCCCGTGCGCTGCAGCGGCAGCGCACGGACGGCGAGGGATGACACGGAGGACTCGGCCACACGGGTGCCTCCGGCCGGGTACGTCACTGGGAACGGTGGGAGGCGCCCTCGCGCCTGCGGTGCAGCCGCTCCCGCATCCGGGTGAGCCGCGGCAGCCGCTCGCGCTGCTCCCGCGAGTGCCGGTCCAGCTCCTCGAGCAGCCGGCGCGTGCGGTGCTCGGTGTCCATCTCGTCGAGGATGCGGTTGACCTCGGTCAGCACGGCGCCCAGCAACTGCCACTGGCGGGCGTCGCGCCGGGCCTCCTCGAAGAGCAGCCGGGCCAGCCTGTCGCGGGTGGCGGCCGCCTGCCGCAGCTGGGAGGCGAGCCGCTCCTCCGCCGACTCGGCGTTCGCGCTCACGCTCGTGGTCACCAGCACCGAGAAGCTGACCACGGCGTCCGCGATCTCGGACAGCAGCTCCTCGAAGACGGCGCCCGTCTCCGGATCGAACAGCCGTTCCGGGTCGCGCTCCTTGGTCAGGTCGGTCAGTGTGCGCGCCAGCACCCGCAGCACCACCGTGCAGATCTCCAGCGTGTCGAGGCCGGTGCGCAGCACCACCCGGTGCAGCAGGCCCTCGCGCACCCGCGGATTGAGCCGCAGGCTGTCCTCCGCCTGCCGGAGATCCGCGTCGACCTCGGTGATGTCGTGGTCCAGTCGGCGGGCCTCGTGCAGCCGGGCCTCCGCGTGGTGCGGGGGTGTGCGGCCCGCCGCCTCCTCGCCGATCCGCAGCATCAGCTGCCGTACCCGGCGCGCCAGCTCCTCGATCGACTCCCCGGCCTCCTCCACCCACACGGGCGGGGCGAGCAGGAGGTTGAACCCCATCCCGACGAACGCCCCGATCAGTGTCTCCACGATCCGGGCCCAGGCGGTGTCCCCGTGCGTGGTCACGCCGAGCACCAGCATCGCGCTGATCGCCACCTCGGGCACGAACTCGTCCACCCGCACCAGATGGCCGATGATCAGCGACGCCAGGATGAGCAGGCCCAGACTCCACCAGGTCAGGCCCACCAGGAGGCTGAAGAGGATCGCCACGACGACGCCGGTCACCACGGAGTTCACCCGGCGCATCCCGGTGGTGAGCGTGGAGTACAGGGTGACCTGGACGACGAGCAGCGCGGTGAGCGGCGCGGTGAGCGGCGCGGCCTCCGGACTCAGCCGTACCGCGATGACGTAGGCGACCGTCGCCGCGGCGGTCGACCTCACCATCTGCACGGTCATCGGGTCCCGGCGCCGCTTGACGAACTCGACGGCCGGCGCGGTCATCTCACGTACCACTTGCATCCTCGGACGGTTCCCCTTCCTCGGACGCATCGAACGTGTTCACCTGCGACGGCAGTCCCCCGGAGGACAGACGGCCGCTCCTACAGCTTGTCGAGGAAAGCGAACAGGTGGCCCCTGGTGCGGGCGATCTGCTCCTCCAGGGTGAGGCTCTCCTCGAAGCGGGCACCGGTCTCCGGGACCTTCCTGCCGCGCAGATAGAGGGAGCAGGCGAGGTCGGTGCACATGTAGGCGCCGACCGAGTTGCCCTCTCGGCCGGCCGGGCCCGCCTTGCGCGCGGTCATCAGGGCGACACCGCCGCGCGGGTGGGTCGTCAGGCACAGGGAGCACATGCTGCGGTGCAGGAAGCCGCGCCGGGCCGGCTGGAAGCGCATGGCCACCCCGACGAGACGGTCCTCCCGCTCGGTGACGAGATAGCTGCGGTCGGGTGCGCCCGGATCGCGCCAGCCCAGGAAGTCGAGGTCGTCCCAGGGGCGTTCGCCCAGGTCGCGCGGTACGGCCAGCCGCTTGGCCTCACCCTTCGAGCAGTTGATGAACGAACCGCGGATGTCCTGCTCGGTGAGTGCTCGCATGGGGTCGTCTCCTGGCGTGTTCTCTGTGTGCTCTTTCGAAACCTAGGGGGTCTAGGTTTCTGGTTCAGGGTAGATATCCGGTGTCGGGGGGAGCCAGCGATTTTCACCGGGGACCGCGCCCCCGTGCGTTCCGTACGCTGTACCGCAGTCGCCGAAGGGGAGGGGTGCGGACGATGGGGGACTCCTGGGAGCGGGCCCGCCGGGTGCTCGCGGAGGCGGGACTGCCGCCCGGCACGCTCGCCGGGGTGCGCCCGCTGAGCGGGGGCACCTACAACACCGTCGAGGAACTCCTCCTCGCCGACGGCAGCCGCTATGTGCTCAAGGTCCCGCCCCCGCCCGCCACCCCCGGCCTCCGGCACGAGCGGCGCCTGCTCGTCTCCGAGGCGGACTTCTGCGCCGGAGCCGCCGAGGCCGGCGTATCCGCCCCGCACGCCGTGTCCGTCGGCGGCGACACCTCCGTACCGTATCTGCTGATGACCGCCTGTCCGGGCGAGCCCTGGACGCGGGTGGAGCCGGCCGGCGGGGAGCGGGCGGCGCTGCGTACGGAGCTCGGCCGTCAGGTGGCCCGGCTGCACCGGGTGACCGGGCCGGGGTTCGGCTACCCGTCCGGCGCCCTCGGCCCGCTCGCCCCCGACTGGCGGACCGCGTTCACCACGATGACCGACGCCGTCCTCGCCGACGCCCGGGACTACGGTGCCCGGCTGCCCCGCCCCGTCGACGAGGTGGCGGCCGTGATCCGTACCGCCGCCGGGGCGCTCGACGAGGTCACCGTGCCGGTTCTCGTCCACTTCGACCTGTGGCCGGGCAACATCCTGGTGGAGCGCCCGGCGGCGGGGGAGGCCCGGATCGGCGGGATCGTCGACGGGGAGCGCATGCTCTGGGGCGACCCGCTCGCCGACTTCGTCTCCCTGGCGCTGCTCGGCGACATCAGGACGGACGAGGCGTTTCTCACCGGATACGGGGAGGCCGGGGGCCGGGCCGTCTTCGACCCGGCGGCCCGTGTCCGGCTCGCCCTCTACTGCGCCTACCTCTACCTGATCATGCTCACCGAGACGGTTCCGCGGGCGAGCGGGGACGAGCACGAACGATGGCTTCAGGCCGCCGTCGCCCCGGAACTGGAGGCCGCGTTGGACGAAATCGGCGAACCCTGTTAGTTCACATCATGAAATAAGGGTGCTGAAAAGTCGCGCCCGGCCGGTTCCCGGCGGTATGTTGCAGGTCGGACAGGGTTTCGGAAGGAGCCACATGGCGGGGCGGAACGGGCGCACGGTGCGCGACCTCAGGCGGGCCAACCGCACGGCCGTGCTGCAACGGCTGTACTTCGACGGCCCGCTGAGCCGCTTCGAGCTCGGCCCCGCGACCGGGCTCAGCTCCGGATCGGTGAGCAACGTCGTCGCGGACCTGGTCGCCGACGGCCTCGTGGAGGAGGCCGGCAGCGTCGACTCCGACGGCGGCCGCCCACGCACCCTGCTGCGGGTGGCACCGGTCAGCGGCCACATGATCGGCGTCGACGTGGGCGAGACCCGGGTCCGCGTCGAACTGTTCGACCTGACCCTCACCGAGCTCGCCCGCGCGCAGCGCCCGCTGGAGCAGCAGCGCTACGAGGTCGAGGTCATCGTCGACCACATCCGCTCCGGCATCGCCGAGGTGCTCGCCGGCGCCGGCCTCGCCCCCGAGCGGCTGCTCGGCGTCGGCATCGGCGTCCCCGGCATCGTCGAGCACACCCCCGACCGGGGCGCCGTCGTGCACGGCCAGACCATCGGCTGGGACGCCGTCCCCCTGGAGTCCCTGCTGCGCGCCGGGTCCCCCCTGCCCGACACGGTGCCGTACTTCATCGACAACGGCGCCAAGACCCTCGGCCAGGCCGAGATGTGGTTCGGCGCCGGACGCGGCGCCCGCAACGCCCTCGTCGTCCTCTTCGGCTCCGGCGTCGGCGCCTGCCTGGTCACGCCCGAGGTGGAACACGGCCGGGCGGTCGAATGGGGGCACCTGACCGTACGGGTCAGGGGACGCCGCTGCCGCTGCGGCGCGCTCGGCTGCCTGGAGGCGTACGCGGGTGCCGAGTCACTGCTCGCCCGGTGGCGCGAGGAGGGCGGCCGGGTGCCCGGGGGCACGGACGAGGAGACGGCACTGACGGCCATGCTCGCCGCCGCCTACCCGGCCGACGACAGCGCCCCCGACCCCGTCGCGCTGGCCGTGCTGGAGGAGACCGCCGAGTACCTGGGCGCGGGCCTGTCCGACCTGATCAACCTCTTCCAGCCCGAGCGCATCCTCATGGGCGGCTGGGCCGGCCTCCAGCTCGGCTCCCGCTTCCTGCCGGCCGTGCACCGGCACGCCCTGTCGTACGCGCTGCGCCACCCGGCCGAGAAGGTGACGATCGAACTGGGCCGGCTCGGCCCCGACGCGGTCACCGTCGGCGCCGCTATCCTGCCGCTCGCCGACTTCTTCGCCCGCGGCGGCCGCCGCCCCGACCCGGACCCGCAGTCCCCGCCGCCCGCCTGGCACACGGCCCTCCAGGAACGCACCCCGCGCTAGGGGGTGCCGTCCGGGTCGGGCCGGCTTCGGACGACGGCGCCTCGCGGCCGGGCCGAGCGGGGGCGACGGGGGTCCCTCCCGCGCAGGGGCCCTCCCGCTCGGGCGAAGCCGGGCGTGGGGGAGTCGAGGACCGACGACAACGCCGCTGGGTCCTCCCTCCGGGGGAGCGCGTACCAGGGCCCGCGGCCCCGGCACGATCCGAACGACGCCCCCAGCGGGGCCGCGGGGCCCGGCGCGACGGCCCTGCGCGGCGGGCCGGCCGTGTGACGTGGACGCCGCCGCCGACCCGCCCCGCGCGGGCCGGTCACGCGGAGGACTCGTCCGGCACGGGCTGTTCCGGGTTGGGGGACGCCGAGTGCGGGGCACCCTGCCGGCCGGTACCGGCCTCGTCCGTGTCCGGCACGTCGGACCCGGCTTCGCCGGACTCGGGCTCCTCCGACTCGTCGGCCTTCTTCCCGCTCTCCCGCTCCGCCGCGGCGGGCGCGACCTCCCAGGGGTCCTCACCGGGGCCGGCCTGCTGGTCGGGCAGGTCGCGGGGGACACCGGCGCCGTTCTCGCCGGGCCCTTCGAGGCGGTGGTCGGTCACGACGCTCTCCCTTCGTTCGTACACGACCCTCGCGGGTACCTCCGCGCGGACCGGTGAAACCCGGTGCTCAGCCGACCTTGCGGCCCCGCATCGGTTCCGTGTCCTCCCCGGCGCCCTGCTCCATGCCCAGCAGGAACTCCTCGACCACCTGCGTCGCCGTGTGCTCCGGCCGCCAGCCGAGCTCCACGCGCGCACGCGTGCAGTCCATCAGCGGCAGCCTCAGCACGGCGTCGAACAGATGCGGCGACGCCGGCAGCAGCCGCAGCCCCCACGCGGCGGCGACCGCCGAGCGCGCGGCGGTACGCGGCAGCCGTACCCGGCGCGTGCCGAGCATCTCCCCGAGCAGCTCCGCGTCGACCGTCGGCTCCGCGGCGAGGTTAAAGGCGCCCCGCGCCTCGGCGGACAGCACGGCCAGCCGGTAGGCGTGGGCCGCGTCGTCGGTGTGCAGCGCCTGCACCCGCAGCCCCGGAACGTCCGGGAGGACGGGCAGCAGATCGGGCCGCGCGAGCTGGCCCGGCAGGAAACGGCCGCCGAAGATACGGCGCTGCTCGCTCCCCGACTCCCGCTTGAAGAGGAACGCGGGCCGCATCCGTACCACCCGCGTCCCCGGATGATCACGCTCGAACGTGTCCAGGGCCCGCTCCAGGTACGCCTTCTCCCGGCAGTACGCGGCGTCCGGCCAGCCGTGCGTCGGCCACGACTCGTCCACCGCGTGGTCCTTCGGGCCCGGCGAGTACGCCCCGACCGACGAGGCGTGCACCAGAGCCGGCACCCCCGCCTCGGCCACCGCGTCGAACACCCGCATGCTGCCCAGCACATTGGTGCGCCAGGTGGCCGCCGGATCGTGCGTCGGCTGGAACGCCCACGCCAGATGGACCACCGCGTCCGCGCCGGTGAACTCCCCGACGAGATCGGACCGGTCCGAGGCCAGGTCCACCGCCGACCACTCGGTCCCCGGAAGCGACAGGTCGGGGATCCGCCGTGCCAGGCCCCGTACGGAGCCGACCTCCGGTTCCTGCGAGAGGACCCGCACCACGCTGGTCCCGACATTGCCGGTGGCGCCCGTGACGACGACCCTCCTGCCCGCTGTGCTGCTCACCTTCCGCTCCTCTCGGCCGCTGCTCCGCGGAACCGGCCGAGTACCCCTCACGCGAAGGCGTTCACGCCCGTCAGACGGGCCGAGAGTTCCCACAGGCGGGCCGCCTGCTCCGGGTCGACCGCCCAGTCCTTGACCCCGGTGCGGCCGTCGTCGTCCGAGGCCGGCTCGGCGACGTCGCAGTCCTCCAGGTAGAGCCCGCCCATGCCGTCCAGCCGTGCCGAGGTGGCGGCCCAGACCTGGGTGGCCGCGCCCTGCTGCGGGGTCTTGAAGCCCTCCGGGTTCAGCGGGTTTCCCTGCTCGTCGATCCACCCCCGGTCCACCATCTCCTGCCGGGGCAGATGCCGCTGGAGCGGGGTGAGGATGCCGCCCGGGTGGAGGGAGAAGGCACGGACGCCACGGTCCCGGGCGAGGCGGTCGAGGTGCACGGCGAACAGCACGTTGGCGGTCTTCGCCTGCCCGTACGCCTCCCACTTGTCGTAGCCGCGCTCCCAGTGGACGTCGTCCCAGCGGATGCCGGAGGCGTGGTGCCCGCGCGAGGAGACGGACACCACGCGGGCGCCGCCGGGCTCGACGGCCGGCCACAGACGGTTGACGAGGGCGAAGTGCCCGAGGTGGTTGGTGGCGAACTGGGCCTCCCAGCCGGGCCCGACCCGGGTCTCCGGACAGGCCATGATCCCGGCACTGCCGATCACGATGTCCAGGGTCCGCCCGGACGCCAGGAAACGGTCGGCGAACAGGCGCACGCTCTCCAGGTCGCCGAGGTCCAGCTCGGACACCTCGACGTGCTCCAGGCCCTCCAGCGCCTCCCGCGCGGAGCCGGGGCGGCGAGCGGGGACGACGACCCGGGCACCGGCCTTGACGAGGGCGCGGGTGGTCTCCAGGCCGAGTCCGGAGTAGCCGCCGGTGACCAGCGCGAGCCGTCCGGTCAGGTCGACGCCCTCGAGGACGTCGTCCGCGGTGCTGCGGGCACCGAAGCCCGAGCCGATCCTGTGCTGGGTGCTGCTGTTGTCGTTCATGTCCGTCACGCTACGAATTGGAGCGCTCTCGAAGTCAAGCGACGCCCGGAGCGGGGCAGGAGGAAGCCCCGGCCGCGACGGGGGAATCACGGCCGGGGCGGCTCGGTGGTGGGTACGCACGGCGGTCGCCTCTCGGCGAGGGGCTCCACAGGGCTTCAGCCGGACGATCGTCCCTGTGGGCGAATGGTGAGGCCCGGGGACACTGTCCCGTCCGCACCCACGGTCTGTTCAACGGGGAACCACCCCTCGGTGTTCCGCTTCCGGTCGCTCGTGGGCGTGACGTGTGTCACCGGTCCCGCGCACCGCTGTCGAGGTCGGCCCAGAGGTTCTCGGCCTGGAGCACCAGCGTGCCCAGGACGGCCGTCCGCGCGGCGCCCTCACCGGCATGGACGCGCAGACTGTCCTGGAGCTTCTCGTGAAGGTCCCGCATCACGGTCTCGGTCCGCTCGTCCAGGAGGGCGTCCACGCGCGTGCCGCCGTCCAGGAGCCGGTCGGCCTCCGCGTGGCAGGCGTCGCCGAGCAGCTCCAGCAGTTCCGCGTAGCAGCTCAGCACCGCGGCGTCCGGCGCGGCGGGCGTACGGTCCTCGTCGGCGGCCACCGCGAGCGTGCGGGTCAGCGCCGTGACATGTCCGGTGACGCGGCTGAACCGCTCGTCCTCGTACTCCGGCGGCAGCGCCTCCGTCGGCGCCCGGTGCACGGCGCGCAGGACGCCCGAGGTCAGCCGCAGGCTCTCCCTGCTCCAGCCGCGGGCCGAGCGCAGCGCCTCCAGACGGCTCTGCAGCCGTGCCGCGGCGTCGAGCCGGCCCGTGGCGGTCTGCGCGTCCCACTCGCCCCCGCGCAGATCCCCGGCGACGGCGTGCAGTACGTCACCCGCCTCACGGGCGAGCGCCGCCAGGTTCTCCCGTACGTCCCGCAGGTGGACCGGCGGCAGGACCAGCGCGTTGACGGCGACACCGATGACCGCGCCGAGCGCCGCCTGCCCCAGCCGGTGCCCGACGGCGACCGCGCTCACCGTTCCCGTGGCGATCGTGAAGACGGCCGTGGTGGCGGCGTAGATGCCCTGGTCGCCGAAGCGCGACCAGTTCGACAGCAGCACCAGCACCGGCACGGACAGCGCCAGGGCGCCCGTGGTGTCGCCGGTGACCGCCTGCGCCCCCGACGCCACGAGGGCTCCCACGCAGATCGCCGTGAACTGCCGTGCCGCCTGCACCAGCGAGCTGTAGACGGTGGCCTGCACCAGGACCAGCGCCACCCAGGGCGCCATCAGGGCCATCGGGTCGTCGAGCCACACCCGCGCCAGCAGCCAGGCCAGCAGCGCCGCCGCGGCGGCCTTCAGCGACTGGACGAGCAGATCCCGTTCCCGCCCCGGCCCCCGCCACGCGGCCCGTGCCGCGCGGCCGACGGACCGCGCGTCCCACCGCACGGCGTCCCGCACCCGCGCCACCGGAGCCGTCCGCCTCACGGCGTCCCGGACCCGCGCCATCGGAGCCGTCCGCCTCACGGCGTCACCCCGCCCGGCCTTTTCCCGCACTCGTGACATGCCCTGCGTCATGCCAGAGGGCTGTCCGACAGGGACGCCAGGAGATGCGCCGGGTCGGCGTAGACCGCGTCCGCGCCGGCCTCCTCCAGGTCGGCGCGGGGAATGCCGCCGCACAGCACACCCACGCAGCGCACCCCGGCACGGCTGCCCGCCCGCATGTCCCACACCGTGTCACCGACGAACACCGCCCGCTCCGCGGGCACCCCGGCCAGCTCCAGGGCGTGCTCGACGGGCTCCGGCGCGGGCTTGCCCTCCGCCACGTCGTCGGCGCTCGCCGTCGCGCCGATCGCCTCGTCCGCGTCGATCGCCCGGCGCAGCGCGCTCAGCTCGGCACCGCTCGCCGAGGTGGCGAGCACCACCGTCCAGCCGTCCCGGTGCAGCCGCTTCAGCAGCCGGCCGGCGTCCGGCAGCGCGGGCAGCCGGTCGAAGTACTGCCCGTACAGCGCCTTGTGCGCCGCGCTCAGCTCGTCGTCGCGGCCGGTGTCCCGGTCCTCGCCCAGCAGATGGGCGACCAGGTCGGAGGAGGGCAGGCCCACGGCCCGGTGGACGGCGTGCATCGGCACCCGGTGCCCCGCCTGCCGGAAGGCCTCCCACCAGGCCGTCACATGCAGATGGTTGGTGTCGACCAGAGTGCCGTCGACGTCGAACACGGCAGCCCGTTCCATACGTGGTCCTTCCTTGAGGGGAGCGGTACGGGTACCACCTCGGCCGCCCGCCACTCCGGAAGGCGCCTTCCGCTCCCGGGCCCACGCCGGCGGCCCGTCCACGGGCCAGGGGCGACCACCCGGTCCGGCGGCGCGCGCGTGCCGCGGTGCGGAAGACGCGGACGCGGGGGTTGGCCCCGTACGTGCGGGGTACTGCGACGTCCCGCACCCGCCGTCGTCGGTCAGGAGGCCCGTATGTCCGTTCCCGCCACCCCGAGCGGCAGGGTCGCCGTGATCACCGGCGCGGACTCCGGCATCGGCCGGGCCACCGCCGTACGCCTGGCCGCCGCGGGCATGGACGTGGGCGTCACCTGGCACAGCGACCGCGAGGGCGCCGAGGAGACGGCGCGGGAGGTGCGGGCGCACGGACGGCGGGCCGAGGTGGCGCACCTGGACCTCACCCGGCTGCCCGCCGCCGCGGACACGGTCGACGAGCTGTGCGACCGCCTGGGCCGCGTCGACGTGCTGGTCAACAACGCCGGTACGGGCACCATGACGCCCTTCCTCGACCTGGAGCTGTCGAAGGTGCGCGAGGTCCTCGACGTCGATCTGATCGGCCCGTTCCTGTGCGGGCAGAAGGCGGCGCGGCACATGATCCGGCAGGGCGACGGGGGCCGCATCGTCAACGTGACGTCCGTGCACGAGCACCAGCCCCGCGTGGGCGCCGCGCCGTACTGCGCCGCCAAGGGCGGCCTCGGACTGCTCACCCAGGTGATGGCGCTGGAACTCGCCGAGCACGGCATCACCGTCAACGCGGTCGCCCCCGGGGAGATCGCCACGCCCATGACCGGCCAGGAGGACACCGACCCGCACACCGAGAGCCGTCCCGGCGTCCCCCTGGGACGGCCCGGCGACGCCCGTGAGGTCGCCGCGGTCATCGCCTTCCTCGCCGGGCCCGACGCCTCGTACGTCACCGGTGCCTCCTGGAGCGTGGACGGCGGAATGCTCCGGATGGGACCGCAGGCCGGGTCGCACCTGACGAGTGACGACTGGCGGCGGCCCTGACGGGAGGCGCGCCCGCGCACCGCGCCCGCACACCGCGTTCGCACCGTTCGCGCTCTACCCTCGATGCATGACCGAAAGCGCGAGCCCGTACATGTCGCACCCGCGGATCATGGTGCTCGGGGTACAGCCCGGGACTCCGCCGTTCCGGATCGTGGAGATCGACGGACAGGTGGTCGGCGAGGCGAAGACCGTCACCGACGTCCTGCACGCCGCCGCCGCGTTCGGGATCACGGTCCACGACCTGGACGACCCGGACGTGGTCCGCTGGGTGGGCGGCGACAAGTTCACCTGGACTCTGCGCGGAGCCCCATGACCCCCTCGGGACCAGAAGCAGCGGCCCCGGGGGTCAGGCCTTCGGGCGGCGTGCGTGTACGGCCCGGCTCAGGCGGCGGCCCACCAGCAGGTAACCGAGCAGCGCCCCGCCGGTGTTCAGGATGACGTCGTCGATGTCGAAGGCGCGTCCGGTCACCAGGGCCCCCTGCGCGCACTCCACCAGCAGCATCACGACGGCCGTCAGCACCAGCACCCGCAGAAAGCCGCGCGTGCGCGGTGCGACGACCGGCGCCAGCACACCGAAGGGCACGCCGAGCAGGATGTTGCCGCCGATCTGGCGCACGGCGTCACGCAGCGCGGGCTGGTCCAGATAGGCCCTCAGCGAGCGGCCCGGATGCAGATTGGTGTGGGTCAGCGCCTCCGAGGCGGGGGAGGGGTGCAGGGTGAGCCGGGCCAGGACCACGGCGAAGACGACCATGAACATGAAGGCGCACAGCATCGCCAGCAACCGCGGAAGCAACGGAAGAGGCCGCCGCGGGCCGCCCTCCGCGGTGCCGCGCCCGGACGGTCGCGGACGCCGGTGGAACAGTGAGCGCGGATGCGGGACGGCGCGGGCCATTCTGTCCTCCAGTCGTCAACTTCCTTACGTGGTACGCCGATTACCCCCGGCCGTGCGGGTCACTCGCCGTAGCTGACCCGCACCTCCTCGAACCCCAGGGAGCGCAGCAGTCCTTCGAGCATCTCCGTGGTGTTGGTCTCGGCCCGGGTGGTGAGTCCGCTCTCCTTCGCCGCGTCGCCGATGTGCCGCACGGCGAGCTTCTGGACGGCCTGCTCGCTGTTGGGGTTGTCCGAGAAGAGGTCGCCGAGCCGGTCGAACAGCCCGCGCTGCTTGGACACGGCGTAGGAGCGCTCGGGGTCCAGGGCCGGCTTGCCCAGGCGGGCGTGCGGCAGCCGCAGCGTGGCGGACGTACGGTCGTCGTCGACCCGTACGTCGTCCTTGTCCAGCTTCCCGAGGTCGACATAGGCGTCGACGGTGCCCGCGCCCACGTACAGCGTGCGGCTGCCGCGGACGGCGTCCGGCAGGAACTTCGCGTCCTTCTCCAGGTCCACCACCACCTGGAAGTTGCCCGAGGCGGCGTCGTAGCGGCTGATGTCCTGGATGGACTCCAGGAGCGCGGGCCCGGAGCGGTCCTCGGTCTCCGTGCCGAACAGGTCCTTCAGGCCCGGCAGCAGGCTCAGCCGGATCCCGGCGAACAGCACGACGAGCAGCAGCACCACCGCGCCGAGCGCCTTCACCCATCCGGGTACGCGCGCGATCCGTCCCTTGACGGGAGTCGTCGGAGTCGTCATGGCGACGGCCCTCCTTCCTCCCTGACCGAATGCCCCTCAGTTCCCGGTACAGACAGGGAAGTCGAGGAACGGACGACCGCACCGGGGGCACGCGGGGGCGCACGGCGGGCGTCAGGCCGCGGACCCGGTGGTCAGGCCGGTCCTGAGGGGGCCTCGGGCCGTTCCAGGGCCGCGTCCAGGGTCGGCCACGGCGGCAGCAGGCGGGAGGTGCCGGTGATCCGCAGCATGCGCAGGGTCAGCGGGTGGGCGCACACCAGACGCAGCCGGCCGGGCCCGTCCGCGAGCCGCTGCCGGGCCCGGTACAGCAGGCGCAGCCCGGAGAGGTCGAAGAACTCGACGTGGGTCAGGTCGATCACGATCCGGGCGTCCGGTTCGGCGGTCGCCATGTCCAGATGCGGGACGATCTCCGCGGCCGCGGCGATGTCGATCTCACCGCGGAGCTCCAGCACCGTGTGTCCCCGGTCGTGGCGGACGCGCAGATGCCGGGTCAGCGGTGCAGGTTCGTACCGCACGACGCCATCGCCTCCAGCCTGCTCTGTGCAACGGGGGTGTGAACCGGTCCCAACGCCGGTTCACACCCTGCAAGTTACCTTCGGTCGAGTGCATTTGAGCATGTTCGATTGACATATGTCTTCGAATTGCGACCGACTTCTTTCGAACCGGCCGGTCGGCCCGGGAAAGCCTCGCCGGAGCGTGGCGGAATCCTTGCTTCCGGCAGCGGGCGAACTTGATCAACAGGATTGCCGACCCGATAAGTTCCTTACGGACGACGCGAGTTGACCATTCCGCGACGGGTCGCTTCGCGGCGCGGGCCCCTGTCGCCCGGCACGGCCGTCTCACACGGTCGGCAGACCGTCCACCGGGCCCCGCCCGGCCCGCTCGGACGGCCGCCCGGGCACTCGAACTCGGCTGCCAGATGAGTGAGTCGAATCGGGAAGCGCTACGGGAACGCCCCGACCCCAAATGATCTACGTCATGGCCGCTGGTGATCTCCGTTGCCGCGTACGCCAGTTGAGGCGCGTGCGCCCGCACGTGAACATGACTGAATCCGGCGAGCGGGGACAGGTGTCACGTACAGGGCGGGGCAGGAGCGCCCCGTGCCCCGGACTCCCGCGGAGGAGAACATGACCCTGGTGACGGCCGGCGTGGTGGTGCTCGACTGTGCCGAACCCGAGAAACTCGCCGAGTTCTACAAGGAGTTGCTGGGTGCGGAGGACGTCGACGCCCATGTCAACCGGGTGGAGATCCGGGCCGCCGACGGCTTCCGTATGGCGCTGCGCCGCGACGTGAACGCGACCGCCCCGAGCTGGCCCCGCCCGGAGAACTCCCTCCAGGCGCACCTGGAGTTCGTGGTGGACGACCTGGACGCGGTGGAACGCCTGATCGTGGGCCTCGGCGGGCGACCGATGGAGGCGGGCGACGCCTCGGGGCCCACCGGGGAACGCGGCTACGCCGACCCGGCGGGCCACTCCTTCACCGTCCGCCGGGGCACGTCGACGGCGCCCAAACAGGGCTGACCCGCCGCCGTGGGGGGGCGGCGGGCCGGCCGTACGGCGCGTCAGTCGCGGCCGCCCTTGTCCGGGACCGGCCAGGTGCCCGTGGAGCGTTCGATGGCCTTGGCACCGGCCCGGTCCACGGCACTGCGCACCACCGCGAAGATGGCGCCCTGGATCGCCGCGGCCAGCAGGATCTCCCCCCAGCGGCGGTCCCGGTCCAGCGCGTCCGGCGCGTTGTCCTCGTGCCGGATCACCTTCCAGGTCTTCTGGAACGCCATCCCCGCCACGGTGCCGCTGGTCCAGCCCAGCGCGAAGCCGATCGGCTTGTACGCCAGGGGCAGCTTCTTCTTCGCCTTCTTGCTCTTCTTCGCCACGTGGATCTCCTAGGTCGGCTGTGTCGTCTCGTCGGTGGATGGATCGTCGGGGAGGACCGGGCGGCTCAGGGGCGCCCCGGCGCCGGCACCTCCTCGCCTGCCCGCACCGGACCGGGCGCGGTGCCGTCCCCGAACGGCCGGCCGCCCAGCTCCTCCCGGTGGTGGGGCGCCGTCCAGCCGGCCAGGTCGGGACCGAGGGGCACGATGCCGGACGGGTTGATGCCGGTGTGCACCTGGTGGTAGTGCCGCTTGATGTGGTCGAAGTCCACGGTGTCGCCGAAGCCGGGCGTCTGGTACAGATCGCGGACGTACGCCCACAGCACCCGGTTCTCCGCCAGCTTCCACCGGTTGCACTTGAAGTGGCCGTGGTACACCGCGTCGAACCGCACCAGCGTGGTGAACAGACGGATGTCCGCCTCGGTGATGGTGTCGCCGACCAGGTACCGCTGCTGCTCCAGCCGCCGCGCCAGCAGCTCCAGCCGCCGGAACACCGCCGTGCACGCGGCCTCGTACTCCTCCTGCCCGGTGGCGAACCCCGCCCGGTACACGCCGTTGTTGACGTCCTGGAAGACGTCCTCCGTCACCGCGTCGATCTCGTCGCGCCGCGCCCGCGGGTACAGGTCGGGCGCCCCTTCACGGTGCAGGGCCGTCCACTCCGTCGCGAGGTCCAGGGTGATCCGCTGATAGTCGTTGGTGACCAGCTTCCCGCTGGGCACGTCCACGACCGCCGGCACGCTCACCCCACCCGGGTAATCCGTCTCCCGCCGGTCGTACGCCTCGCTCAGATACCGGATGCCGAGCACCGGGTCGCGGCCGTCCGGATCCAGGGTGAAGCGCCAGCTCCGGTCGTCCTGGACCGGGTCCGTGACGGCCAGGGAGAGCGCGTCCTCCAGCCCGAGCAGCCGCCGGGACACCAGCGCCCGGCTCGCCCACGGACAGGCGCGGCTCACCACGAGCCGGTAGCGCCCGGCCTCCACCGGCCACCCGTCCCGCCCGTCCGCCGTGATCCGGTCCGCGAAGTGGGCCTTCGACCGCTTGAACGCCTTCCTGCCGTACGCGCTGTTGCCGCCGCCCCCGTCGTCGCGGCCACCCATGATGGTCTCCTTCTCGCCGTCGGTACGTCCCTGTGACCGCGTTCCCCGTTTTCCGCCGACGGCACGGTGTGGCATGGGCCGACCGGGGCAATCGGCCGAGGGTGAGTACTCGATCGGATCGCAGAACCCGGATCACGGTGCTGGTGGCGCTCGCCGCCAATCTGGTGATCGCCGTCGCCAAGGCCGTCGGCGGACTGGCCGCGTCCTCCCCCGCACTGCTGTCGGAAGCGGCGCACTCGGTCGCCGACAGCCTGAACGAGGTGTTCCTGCTGGCCGCACTGCGGCGCAGCCGGCGCCCGGCCGACCGCCGTCACCCGTTCGGCTACGGCAAGGAGCGGTTCTTCTGGTCACTGCTCGCCGCCGTCGGGATCTTCGTGATGGGCGGCTGCTTCAGCTTCTTCCAGGGCGTCGAGGCCCTCAGGAACGGTGGCGACGAGAAGCTGAGCGGCTATGTCGCCGGACTGATCGTGCTCGGCGTCGCCCTGCTCGCCGAGGGCGGCTCCCTGCTGCGCGCCCTGTATCAGGTGCGCCGGCAGGGCGGCCTGGGCAGCGGACTGCGTGATCCGGCGCTGCGCACGGTGGTCGCCGAGGACGGCACCGCGGTGGTGGGCGTCACCCTGGCGATCGTGGGCATGGCGCTGCACATGATCACCGGACAGGTGGTGTGGGAGGCGTCCGCCTCGCTCGCCATCGGGGCGCTGCTGGTCTACGTCGCCTTCCGGCTCGGCCGCGACGCCCGCGACCAGCTGATCGGCGAGGCCGCCGACCCGGAGGCGAGCGACCGGATCCGGGAACTGCTGGGGGAGCAGCCCGAGATCGACAGCGTGGAGGCGCTCTTCACGATGAAGACGGGCCTGGACACCGCCCTGGTGGCGGCCCGCGTCGACCTGATGCCCGGGATGGACAGCGAGCGGGTGGAGGAGGTCGCCGTACGCATCAAGCGGTCCATCGCCCGTGAGGTGCCCGAAGCGGAACAGATCTTCCTCGACGTCACCGAACGGGGGGACCCGGAGGCGCGGGAGGCATGGGAAAGCCCCGCCGCGACGGGGGAACGCGGCGGGGCCTGAACCACGCGTGCCCGGATCCCGGAGCTTCATGCACACCGGAACACGGGAAATTCTCCGGGGCTCAGTCCCGCTGCCCGTCCGGCTCCAGCACGAAGACCGGGATCTCGCGGTCCGTTTTCTTCCGGTAGTCGGCGTACGGGGGGAAGGCCGCGACGGCGCGCTTCCACCACTCGGCCTTCTCCTCCCCGGTGACCTCACGGGCCGTCATGTCCTGCCTGACCGGCCCGTCCTGGAGTTCGACGTGCGGGTCGGCCGTGACGTTGTGGTACCAGACCGGGTGCTTGGGCGCGCCGCCCAGCGAGGCCACCGCCGCGTAGCGTCCCTCGTGCTCGACCCGCATCAACGGGGTCTTGCGCAGCCTGCCGCTCTTCGCGCCCCGGCTGGTCAGCACGATGACGGGCCTGCCCTGCAGGGTCGTCCCCTCCGTGCCGCCGGAACTCTCGTACAGCTCCACCTGTTCGCGCACCCACTGTGTCGGACTGGGCTCGTACTCACCTTGCAGGGGCATGGCATCCATCCCGTCGCTCTCGTGTCACTGCGGCCGAGTCGATCACCCCTGCAACACCACCGCACGCCGAATTCATCCGAACCGGGTGTCAGGCGGGTGCCACCGCCATCCGCAGCGCGAGCGCCGCCATCACGCCGCTCGCCACCAGCGCGGTCACCAGCCGGCCCCGGTGGCCGGTCAGCGCCCGGCCCAGCAGGGCGCCGCCGCCGGCGAGCAGCACCTGCCAGCTCGCGGACGCGGCGAAGGCCGCCACCACGAACACGCCCTGCTCCACCGGCCCGGCCTCCTCACCGCTCTGCGAGCCGAGCACCAGCGCCGCGAAGTAGATCACGGTGGTGGGGTTGAGCAGGGTGATCCCGAGCAGCGACAGGAACGCGCGGGCGGCTCCCGGGGGAGCGGCCCCCGGGCGGGCGGTGAGCCGACGGCCGCGGTACCGGCGTACGGCGCCGGCCGCGCCCCGTACCGCCAGCGCCAGCAGCACCAGCACACAGACCCACCGCAGCGGCCCCAGGACCGGCCGCAGCACCGACGCGAGAGCCGGACCGCCGAGCGTGGCCACGAGGGCGTACAGCCCGTCGGCCGTCGCGACGCCGAGGGCCGCGCAGACCCCGGTGCGCAGGGTGGTGCGGGCGGTGAGGGAGACCAGGTAGGTCCCGACGGCGCCCACGGGGACGGCGATGCCGTAGCCGGCGAGCAGCCCCGCGAGCAGCGCGGCCGTCATGAGCGCGACGGTGCCGGACCTCCCCGGGGGCCGGGCTGCCGCTGTCGGCCCGCCGAGGGGGCGGTGGCGGACAGCGGCAGCGGGAGGGCGCTCGTAGGCATGGCAGGATCCTGGGGCCTCCCGTCCGGGGCGGGCAATCGGTTTTCCGCCCCGGACGCCGACGGGCCGGCACCCGGCTTCGAGTGCGCACCAACACGTACGCTCCCCCTGGCGACAACCGTTCCCGCAGACAGGAGCAGCAACGATGCAGTACGTGAAGCTCGGTTCGACGGGCCTGGACGTGTCACGGATCTGTCTGGGGTGCATGACCTACGGCGCGCCCGACCGCGGCAACCACGAGTGGACCCTCGACGAGGAGGCGTCCCGCCCGCTGATCCGGCAGGCGCTGGAGGCGGGCATCACCTTCTTCGACACCGCGAACGTGTACTCGGACGGCACCAGCGAGGAGATCGTCGGCCGGGCGCTGCGCGACTTCGCCCGCCGGGACGACATCGTGCTCGCCACGAAGGTGCACGGCCGGATGCGGCCCGGCCCCAACGGCGGCGGCCTGTCCCGCAAGGCGATCATGACCGAGCTGGACCACAGCCTCACCCGCCTCGGCACCGACCACGTCGACCTCTACCAGATCCACCGCTGGGACCCCGAGACCCCGGTCGAGGAGACGATGGAGGCGCTGCACGACGTCGTCAAGGCGGGCAAGGTGCGCTACATCGGAGCCAGTTCGATGTACGCCTGGCAGTTCTCCAAGGCGCAGTACACGGCGGAACGGCACGGCTGGACCCGGTTCGTGTCCATGCAGAACCACTACAACCTCCTCTACCGCGAGGAGGAGCGCGAGATGCTGCCGCTCTGCGCCGACCAGGGCGTGGGCGTCCTGCCCTGGAGCCCGCTCGCCCGGGGCCGGCTCACCCGGGACTGGGACGCCACCACCGGGCGCAGCGCCACCGACGTGTTCGGCGGCACCCTGTACCAGGAGGGGGACCGTTCGGTCGTCGAGGCGGTCACCCGCATCGCCGAACGGCGCGGCGTACCGCGCGCCCGGGTCGCCCTCGCCTGGCTGCTCCACCAGGACACGGTCACCGCGCCCATCGTCGGCGCGGCCAAGCCCCATCACATCGAGGACGCCGTGGCCGCCGTCGAACTGGAGCTCACCGACAAGGAGCTGGAGGAGCTCCGGCAGCCCTACGTCCCGCACCCGGTGGCCGGGCACTGAGGGGGCTCTAGGGGCCGGTGCCCGGCTGAAGCACCGTGAGGAACACCGAGGACGCGTTGCCGGACACCGGGACCGCGCCGGCCTTCCACGGCACCTTCAGGGGCTCCCGTTCGTCCGGTGGGGTGACGAGGAGCGCCGCCGGGGTGGCCGTACGGGCGCCGCTGACACCGGGGCTCGCGTAGCGCAGCCCCGCCCAGGCACTGGCGCCGGGCCGCAGTGTGACGGTCGCCGGGTCACCGGGGGTGCGCTCCGGGTCCCGGCCCAGCTGCTCGCCGGCCGCGTCCACGAAGGCGGCGCCCGGATGGCCGTACAGGGTGCAGGTGCGGGAGGAGACGTTCGTCAGCACGACGGGGAAGTTGCGCTGGCCCGCACCCGGGTCCATCCGGCCGACGGCGGCGCTCAGCTCGGCGGTGCGGCACCGGGACGCCGGAGACCGGTCGTTCGTGGAACCGGCGGCGTCGCTCGGGACGGCGCTGTGCGGGGAGTCCCCGGCCGGCCGTCCGGCGGACGCGGAGGGCCGCGGGGAAGGGCCCGCGGTACCGCTCCCGCTCTCGGCGCCGCAGGAGGTCAGCGCGCCCAGCAGGGCCAGCGCACCCGCCACCGCCGCCGTCGCGTGCCGTGACCCGTTCGCCATGGTCCACCTCGTGTCACATCTCGTCCGCCAGGGCCAGTTCCGACCAGATGGTCTTGCCGTCGGCGGTGTGTCTGCTGCCCCAGCGCTGGGTGAGCTGGGCGACCAACAGCAGACCCCGGCCGCCCTCGTCCCAGGTCTTGGCCCGCCGCAGGTGGGGCGCCGTGTGGCTGGTGTCGGACACCTCGCAGATCAGCGTCGAGGCGTCGTGGATCAGCCGCAGCCGGATGGGCGGGGCGCCGTACCGGATGGCGTTGGTGACCAGCTCGCTCACCACCAGCTCCGCCGTGAACGACGCCTCGGTCAGCTCCCAGGTGGCCAGTTGGTCGAGGACCTGCTTGCGGACGGGGGCGACCAGCGCCGGATCGGCGGGGATGTCCCAGGTGGCGACCTGCGCGGACGGCAGACCGCGGGTACGGGCCAGCAGCAGGGCCACGTCGTCCGTGGCGCCGCCCGGCGCGAGCACGGTGTGCAGGACCCGGTCGCAGGTCTCGTCGAGCGGGCCGGCGGCGTTGGACAGCGCCTCACGGAGCAGGGCGTGGCCGTCCTCGGTGTCCCGCCCGCGGGACTCGACCAGCCCGTCGGTGTAGAACGCCAGCACCGCGTCGTCGGGCAGCTCCAGCTCGACCGACTCGAAGGGCAGCCCGCCCAGGCCCAGCGGCGGCCCGGAGGGCAGTTCGAGGTGCCGGGCCGGGCCGCCCGGCGGGATCAGGACCGGCGGGGGGTGCCCCGCGCGGGACAGGGTGCAGCGCCGTGACACCGGGTCGTACACCGCGTACAGGCAG
The DNA here is from genome assembly GCF_042732315.1 of Streptomyces sp. NPDC059787. Taxonomy (NCBI): domain Bacteria; kingdom Bacillati; phylum Actinomycetota; class Actinomycetes; order Kitasatosporales; family Streptomycetaceae; genus Streptomyces; species Streptomyces sp. NPDC059787. Next base: position 22,317 of record NZ_JBHWHX010000034.1, on the reverse strand, counting down.
GTCGCGCCGACCTCGCCCGACCCGGGGTCGCCGCCCGACTCGTGCGAGAGGTGGAGCACCAGGTCGTCGAGATGGGTGAGCAGTTCGTCGGGCGCGAGGTCGATGTCGGCGAGGGTGCGCACCGCCGTGCGCAGCCGGCCCATGGTCGCGGACGCCTGGATGCCGTGCCCGACGACGTCCCCGACCACCATGGCCACACGCATCCCGGACAGCGGGATCACGTCGAACCAGTCACCGCCCACACCCGAGCGCGCGGCCGGCAGGTAGCGGGTGGCCGCCTCCACGGCGGCCGTGCGCGGCAGGGCGCGGGGGAGCAGGCTGCGCTGGAGCGCGAGGGTGGTCTCGCGTTCGCGGGAGTAGCGGCGGGCGTTGTCGATGCAGACGGCGGCGCGCGCGGTGACCTCCTCGGCCAGCAGCACGTCGTCGTGGGTGAACGACTCGGGACGGGTGAAGCGGGTGAAGGCGGCCACACCGAGCGTCGTACCGCGCGCCTGGAGCGGGACGGACAGCATGGAGTGGACGCCGAACTCCCGGACCTGCCGGGCGCGGGTCTCGTCCACCGCGAGCCACGGGTCGAGGTCGCCGGACGGCACCGAGGCCACGATGCTGTGGCCCGCGATCAGCGAGTCCGCCTGCGGCGCGGCGGCCGGGTAGACGACCACCTCGCCCGCGCGGGCGACCGACTCGGGGCTGCCCGGCGTGAGGGACTGATGGGCGACCCGGCGCAGCGAGACCGGCGTGGTCAGCGGGCCGGTGGGCTCGCCTCCGGGTTCCTCGGGCTCCAGCAGGTCCACGCTGACGAAGTCGGCGAGCGCGGGCACGCACACCTCGGCCAGCTCCTGCGCCGTCCGAGTGACGTCCAGGGTGGTGCCGATGCGGCTGCTGGCCTCGTTGACCAGTTGCAGCCGCTCCCGCGCCCGGTACTGCTCGGTGAGGTCGTGGGCCGTCGCGCACACGCCCCGCACCCGGCCGGACCGGTCGGTGAGCGGTGCGAGCCGGGCCAGCCAGGCGTGCGCGCGGCTCTCACCGGTGGCCTTCATGTACGTCTGCATGTCGTGCGGCCGGCCGGTGCGCAGCACCTGACGCAGATGCCGCTCGAGTTCGCCGTGCTGCGGCCGGCCGCCGATGTCGGTGGGCCTGAGTCCCCGCAGGTGGGGGGCGGGCAGGCCGAGAAGGTGGGCCATGGCGTCGTTGATCCCGCGCAGGCGCAGCTCTTCGTCGAAGACCATCGAGGCGCAGGGCGACTGGAACACGGCCGTCCTGACCAGCGGATCGTCGGGCAGTTCCCGGTCCGTGGCTTCCAACGGGGTGACGGCGAGCCAGTCACCGGGACCGTCGTCCGCCGGCTGTCTGTGGTGGGCGAGCACCCACACCGTGACGGTGGAGCCGTCGCGGTGCCGCAGGGTGAGGGTGCCGCTCCAGCGGGCGGCCGGGAGCCGGGGCGGGCCCGAACCCCCGGCCAGCAGCTCGGCGGCCGGGCGGCCGACGACCTCCTCGGCCGTGTGTCCCAGCAGCAGGCACGCACCCTCGTTCCACCGCGTGAGCGTGCCGTCGGCGGCGATGACGGCCCGGGCCGTCACGGCATCGTCGAACGGGTCGTCCGGCCTCATTGTCGCCACTCCATCGCGCACACTCACCGTGAACCGGTGCATCGCCTGAGTTCCAGCCTAGTGGGTCGAGGCCCGCCGCGGACTGCGAACCTCCGCTCCGGGGGAGCGTCACCAGTCCTGTCCCAACCGTTGACGGAGTGTCACACCTGCCACAACCATGTTCTGCGCACGGAAATGGGAGCGCTCCCAAACCCCCGCACCTCCCCAAGAGGAGCCCAGACGTGAACAGACGCAGAACCGCTCTGCTGTCCCTCACCGGCCTGCTGGCGACCGCGCTCACCGCGCTGCCCGCCGCCCCGGCCGGGGCGGACGAGGTCGAGCAGGTCCGCAACGGAACCTTCGACACCGGCACCGACCCCTGGTGGGCCTCCGCCAATGTCACCGCGGGCCCGTCCGACGGACGCCTGTGCGCCGACGTCCCCGGCGGCACCACCAACCGCTGGGACGCGGCCGTCGGCCAGAACGACATCACCCTGGTGAAGGGCGAGTCGTACCGCTTCTCCTTCAGCGCCACCGGCTCGCCCGCGGGTCATGTAGTGCGGGCGATCGTCGGCCTGCAGGTGGAGCCGTACGACACCTACTACGAGGTGTCCCCGCAGGTCAGCGTCTCCGGGGACACCTACTCGTACACCTTCACCTCGCCCGTCGACACCGCACAGGGCCAGGTCGGCTTCCAGCTCGGCGGCAGCGCCGACCCCTGGCGGTTCTGCGTGGACGACGTGTCCCTGCTGGGCGGGGTCGCCCCCGAGCCGTACGAGCCCGACACCGGACCCCGGGTCCGCGTCAACCAGGTCGCCTATCTGCCCTCCGGGCCGAAGAACGCCACCCTGGTCACCGATACGACCGAGCGGCTGCCCTGGCGGCTGGAGGACGACGACGGCCGGGTCGTCCGGCGCGGCTGGACCGTGCCGCGCGGCACCGACGGCTCCTCCGGGCAGAACGTCCACTCCATCGACTTCGGCGGCCACCGGGGGCGCGGGACCGGCTACACCCTGGTCGTGGACGGCGAGACCAGCCGGCCCTTCGACATCGACGCGAGCGCCTACGAACAACTGCGGCTGGACTCGGCGAAGTACTACTACACCCAGCGCAGCGGCACCGGGATCCGCGACGACCTGCGCCCCGGCTACGGCCGCCCGGCCGGACACGTGGACGTCGCCCCCAACCAGGGCGACGGCGACGTGCCCTGCCAGCCCGGCGTCTGCGACTACACCCTCGACGTCACCGGCGGCTGGTACGACGCCGGCGACCACGGCAAGTACGTCGTCAACGGCGGCATCAGCACCTGGGAGGTGCTCAGTACCTACGAGCGCGCCCGGCACGCCCGCACCGGCGAGGCGGACAAGCTCGGCGACGGCACGCTGGACATCCCGGAGAGCGGCAACAAGGTCCCGGACATCCTCGACGAGGCCCGCTGGGAGCTGGAGTTCCTGCTGAAGATGCAGGTCCCCGAGGGTGAGCCGCTGGCCGGCATGGCCCACCACAAGATCCACGACGAGCAGTGGACCGGACTGCCGCTGCTGCCCAGCGCCGACCCGCAGAAGCGGGAACTGCACCCGCCGACCACCGCCGCCACCCTGAACCTGGCGGCCACGGCCGCCCAGGCGGCACGGCTGTACCGCTCCTACGACAAGGAGTTCGCGGCCGAGACCCTGGCCGCCGCCCGCGAGGCCTGGACGGCGGCCCTCGCCCACCCGGACGTCCTCGCCGACCCGAGCGACGGCATCGGCGGCGGCGCCTACAACGACGACACCGTGGCCGACGAGTTCTACTGGGCGGCCGCCGAGCTGTACATCACCACGGGTGAACGTCAGTTCAAGGAGTACGTCCTGAACTCCCCGGTGCACACCGCCGACATCTTCGGCCCGCTGGGCTTCGACTGGTCCCGCACCGCCGCGGCCGGCCGGCTCGACCTCGCCACCGTGCCCAACCGGCTCCCCGGCCGGGACAAGGTCCTCCGCACCGTCGTCGAGGGCGCCGACGGCTACCTGGCCACGCTGAAGGCCCACCCGTACGGCATGCCGTACGCGCCGGCCGGCAACGTCTACGACTGGGGCTCCAGCCACCAGGTCCTCAACAACGCGGTCGTCCTCGCCACCGCCTACGACCTCACCGGCGCGCGCAAGTACCGGGACGGCGCGCTGCAGAGCATGGACTACATCCTGGGCCGCAACGCCCTCAACATGTCGTACGTCACCGGCTACGGCGAGGTCAACGCGCACAACCAGCACAGCCGCTGGTACGCCGACCAACTCGACCCGAACCTGCCGAACCCGCCCGCCGGCACGCTCTCCGGCGGACCCAACTCCAGCATCCAGGACCCCTTCGCCCAGTCGAAACTCCAGGGCTGCGTCGGTCAGTTCTGCTTCATCGACGACATCCAGTCCTGGTCCACCAACGAACACACCATCAACTGGAACGCGGCCCTGACCCGCATGGCCTCCTTCGTGGCCGACCAGGGCTGACACCCCTCCCCGCGGGGCCGGCGGCCACTCGGCCGCCGGCCCCCTGTCGGTACCCCCTCGCATGCCGTCTGACCTGCGCATATTTACGTTCCAGTACCCGAGCGGTACCGTGAAGGCATGCCAGCTCTCAACGTGGAGTTCAGCGACCGCGAGCTCGAGGACCTGCGGCAGATCGCCAAGGAACGCGGTACGTCCATGAAGGCGCTCGTGCGGGAGGCGGCCGCGGCGGACATAGCCCGCCACCGCGCCCTGCAGGAGGGCGCGGAGGCCTTCCGCCGGTTCTTCGCCTCCCACGCCGATGAATTCGCCGCCGCCTTCCCGGACGACGAACCTTCCGCCAGGGGCGCGGGGCGGGCCGCCTGACCGATGGCACCCGTGCTCCACATCGACGTGCCCTGGCTGCTCCAGCGGCACGAGGAGGTCCTCCCGGACCAGCCCACCGTCAACGACTTCTCCGCCCTCGTCGCGGCCGTCGCCCGCCATCGCGTGGACCCGCCACGGCTGGGCGTCGACTCCGACCCGGCCTGGCGGGCGGCGGCCCTGCTGCACACCCTCGCCGTGCTCCGTCCGCTGCCCTCGGCCAACGCCCGCTTCGCCTGTGCCACGGCGGTCGCCTACATGTTCGTCAGCGGGGTCGGCATCGACCCGCCCTACGGCGCCCTGGTCGATCTGGCGCGCGACCTGATCTCCGGCGAGGCGGACGTCTACGGCGCGGCCGACCGGCTGCGCTCCTGGCAGATCTGAACCGCGCCGGACGGGCCCCGCGGGACGCCGGGGGCCCTCTCGGGCACCCCTTGTGCCGGGCCGGATGTGAACGGCGTGAAAACCCGGGCCGAAAACCGGGGCGAGGGCCACGGGCCGGCCTTCCTTTCTGACTTTCTGTCAACGCGCAGATGTTGCTCAGGCGCCTTGTTGGCCGAGCGCGGGTTGTGCGAGAGTGAGCCACCCGTGCGGGGGGTAATGGCCGGGGTCGCACGCGAGTCGATGAACCGGGTCCGATTCACCGTCGGTGAATTCGCGCCCCCCGTGCCCCGCCCAAGAGGTATGCACCAACCGGTCTTCCTTTTCGGCGTCGGAAACCCTCGAATGGCACATGCGCTGTGGGAAGGAACCATCTCAGTGCACACCCCCCACCCCCCTCGACCCCCGTATCCCCCGCCCGGCGGGGATCCGGGCGAATCCGACGAGTTCCTCGCCGCCCGGCTCCGGGACCGTCCGGAGGGCGAGGCCGCCCACTCCGTCGCGCTGCTGACGGCGCGGCACTGGCAGTCGATGCACGACTACGCGGCCGTCTGCCTCGCGTCGTCGGGGCAGCTCGCCGCCATGGTCACCGCGGCCGCCCTGCACCGGGCGCTGGACCGGATCACCGTCGGCGAACCGGCCGTCGCGCTCCGGCCCGTGCTGCTGGTGGCCGTGCGGGACACGGTCCGCGAGTGGGCCGCGGACGACCGAATAACCGGAGTTATGCCGGAGCTGCAGAAACCGGCCGGCGGGCGCGGCATGCGCGCGGCGAACACCATGACTCCGGAAAACCGCTCACTCGCTCAACGGGCATTCCGGTCGCTGCCCGCACGCGCGCGCTGTTTGCTCTGGCACGTCGAGGTCGAGGCCGAGCCGATTTCCGTACCGGCCGGTCTGCTCGGTATGGACCTCGCCGTCGCGTCGGGCGCACTCGAACAGGCGCGGGACAAATTCCGTCAAGCTTGTGTCCACGCCCATCAGGAACTGGCACCGACGAAGGACTGCCGCTTCTACAACCGCCTCCTCGACGTCCCGATCCGCCGGGGCGGGGCCCTGCTGCCGGACGTCCGGCAGCATCTGGCGGAGTGCCGCCACTGCCGGAACGCGGCCGAGCAACTGAGCCACTTCGAGGGCGGCCTGGGCCCGCTGATCGCCGAGGCGGTGCTCGGGTGGGGGGCCCGGCGCTACCTCGACTCGCGTCCGGGACGCACGACGGCCGGCCCGCGCGGCGGACGCGCCGCCCGCCGCCGGCGCCGGGGCGGGGACGGACCGCCCGGCGGCGGCAGGCACCGCGTGCTGTCCCGCATCCCCGTTCCCGCCCGTCTGACGGGCATCGCGCTCCCGGACCCGGTGCGCTCCACCAGAACCCTGCTCACCGGCATCGGCGCGGTCTCCGCGGGGGTGCTGGTGAGCGTGCTCATCGCCGGGTCCTCCACCCCGGACGGCGGTGCCGCCGACCCGACGGGCTCCACCGGAGCGGCGGGCGGCCGCGCGGCCGTGCCGTCCGCGTCCCCGCCCGGCGCCGCCGGACTCCCCACCGCACCGGGACGGACGCGGCTGCGCAACGTCGCCTCCGGCCTGTGCCTCGACACCAGGGGCGAGCCCCAGGACGGCTCCGGGACCCGGCTGGCGGACTGCTCCTCGGCGTGGACCCAGCAGTGGACGTACGAGGACGACGGGCTGCTGCGCAGCGTGGCCGACCCCGGTCTGTGCCTGGACTCGCACAAGGACGCCGGTGTCGTCGTCCTCGGCACCTGCGCCGACCCCGGCGACCAGCGGGGCGCCGACGTGCGGTACGACCTCACCGTGCAGGGCGAACTGGTGCCCCGCTGGGACGTCCAACTGGCCCTTACTCCGGCGACCCCTGACGCGAACGCCGACATCGTCGTCAAGGTACGCGACCGGACCGTGAACCAGCGCTGGGCGGCCGAACCGGTACGGACGGCCGCGGACTCCCTGTCCATCAGCGGCACCCACACCCCGCCGGCCCGCCGTGCCGGGCTGGCGGAACCGGTGACGTGAGCCGTGCGGCCGGGGCGGGGAGGACACCCCGTCCCGGCCGGGTCAGACGGAGGCCTCCGTGAGGGCGTCGGGGCCGATCGCGTCCGGGGTGGCGTGGCCCGACAGGGCCATGGTGAGGTCGAGTTCGGCGAGCAGGCAGCGGATCACGTGTTCCACCCCCGCCCGTCCGTCGAGGCCGAGCCCGTAGACGTACGGACGCCCCAGCAGGACCGCCCGTGCGCCGAGGGCCAGGGCCTTGAAGACGTCGTCGCCGGTGCGCACCCCGCTGTCGAAGAGCACGGTGAGCCGGTCGCCGACGGCCTCCACCACGCCGGGCAGCGCGTCCGCCGCGGCGATCGCCCCGGCCACCTGACGCCCGCCGTGGTTGGACACCACCACACCGTCCATCCCGGCGTCGGCGGCGCGCCGCGCGTCGTCGGGATGGAGCACGCCCTTGAGGACGATCGGCCCGTCCCAGTTCTCCCGCAGGAACGCCAGGTCCGGCCAGGACTTGGCGGGATCGGCGAACATGCCGACGAAGTGCATCACCGCCGCGTCCGGATCCTCGTGCACCGGCTTGGCCAGCCCCGCCCGGAACGCCGGGTCCGAGAAGTAGTTCGCGGTGCCCACCCCGTGCAGGAACGGCAGATACGCCTGGTCCAGGTCGCGCGGACGCCAGGACAGCAGGGGGGTGTCCAGCGTGACGACGAGCGCCGTGAACCCGGCTGCCCTCGCCCGGTCCAGGAAGCTCCGGGCCACCTCCACGTCCTTCGGCCAGTACAGCTGGAACCAGCGCTCCGCCTCTCCCATCGCCTCCGCGACCTGCTCCATCGGCGTGCTGGACGCGGACGACAGCACGAACGGCACACCCTGCGCGGCCGCGGCCCGGGCGGCGGCCGACTCGGCGTCCGGATGCATGATCGACAGCACCCCGACCGGTGCCAGCGCGAGCGGCGCCGGCAGCGACCGGCCCAGCACCTCGACCGACAGATCGCGCTCGTGCACGTCCCGCAGCATGCGCGGCACGATCCGGCGGCGGTCGAGCGCGGCCCGGTTGGCGCGGGCGGTGCTGCCGTCCCCCGCGCTGCCGGCGACGTACCCGACCGGACCCGGACCCAGCCGCCGCTCGGTCAGCTCCTCCAGCCGGGTCAGATCGGTCGGCAGCCGGGGCACGGCACCCGTCATCCCGTTCAGGTAGATCTCGTACTGGAAGTCGGCCCAGTGCTTCGCCATCCGCCCCGCCCTGTCTCGTCGAGCCGTGTCGTCCCGGAGCATACTGGCCGGTATGCGCGGGGCGCGTCCAGCGCCGGGCGGCCGTGGATCAGCGGCCGGTGGCCGCCTCCCGCAGGATCCGGGCCAGTTCGCGCGGCCGGGAGAACATCGGCCAGTGTCCGGTGTCCATCGTCACCAGCTCCCACCGGTCGCTCCTCAACAGCTCCGCCACGGCCGGCAGGGGTTCCTCCCCGTCCAGCAGGCACTTGACGTACGTCGTCGGCAGCTCGCCGAGCGGCCGCTCCAGCACGGCCGGTTCGGTGAGCGTGGCACCCGGGTGCGGGGTCGATCCGGCGATGAACCGGGCTGTCTGCTCGTCCGTCAGGTCCTGGCCCGCGCAGTCGTCGGCGGCCGGCGGCGGCCACCGGCCGTCGTGCGCCTCGATCGACCTCCGTACCTCCTCGCTCGGCCAGCCGGACAGGAACGACTCCCCGTCCACGGGCGCGTTCGCGTCGACGAGCACCACCCTCCGCAGCCGGTCGCCGATCCGCTCGGCCGCCTGGCCGACCGGTATGCCGGCGTAGCTGTGCCCCACGAGGACGACGTCCCGCAGACCGAGCCGCTCCACCTCGCCCACGATGTCCCGCACATGGGTCCGCTGCCCCGCCGGCACCCCCTGCTTCTCCGCGAGCCCGGACAGCGTCAGCGGATGCGCCTCGTGCCCGCCCGCGCGCAGTTCGGCCGCCACCTCGTCCCACGCCCACGCCCCGAGCCAGGCACCGGCCACCAGTACGAATCGAGTCATGCCCGCACCGTAACGAACGCCACTGACAACGCCGTTCACCCGCCGTCGGTGCCGGGCTCCGCCTCCTCGGGCCCGGTGTCCGGCCCCTGGGCCCGCACCCGCTGGACGTGCTCCAGCGACTCGCGCAGCTCGGTGAGCCAGTCGTCGGTGTGCCGCTGGACCAGCCGTACGCACCAGGCCAGCGCCTCGCTGCGGCTGCGGGCGACCCCGCTCGCGATGAGGGTGTCGAGGACCTGCCGCTCCGGCTGGCGCAGCCGGGTCATGACGGGCGCGGCCACGTGCGTGAACAGGGCGCGGTGCCCGTCGCACTCCACGCCCCAGGAGACCTTCCGGCCGAAGCGGTGCTCGGCGTCCCGGGCGACCGCGATCCGGTCGTCCCGGGTGCGTTCCCGGAACTCCTGGACGCGGCCCTCGACCGCCGCCTCCCGCTCGGCCGGCGAGGCGCCCTCGGCCGGCCGGGGACCGGGAATGCGGCCGATGACGGTGATCTCCTCGCGGTCGACCGTGACCTCGGTCAGCTCCTCGAAGAGACCGTCGGGGAGCCGGCCGGTGAACCAGCCCCGCAGTTGCTCTCGCTGCTCTGCCGTAATCATGTAATGACGATTACTCGCCCTGTCCATGAACACAAGGCGTCGCGGAACGGTCTGCCGAGAGCGGAATCGGAATGTTTCAGGCCGATTGCCGAACTGCCGTATTCCGGCCGTCTGGCCACTTCGCGCACTCGCCGTCCGTGCGGTTGCAAGGGGCACGATCCCGTCTTCCCTTACTTCACGCCACTGATTCAACACGCAAGGTTACCGAAATCCGCATGCCCGACGTGAAGTTCCGGCGCGGACTCGGCAGACTCCGGCACGCCGGTTCGGCACCGACCGAGCACGAGCCGGCGACCTGTCGACACGCCTCGTCGACACGAGCGGAAGGATGCACACAATGCGGAACACCGCGCGCTGGGCCACCACCCTCGGCCTCACGGCCGCAGCCGTCTGCGTACCCCTGTCCGGGGTGGCGCCGGCCGCCGGGGGAACCGCCCCGTCCGCGCTCTACGCCCCCTCGGCCCTGGTGCTCACCGTGGGCCACGGCGACAGCGCGATGACCGTCACGCCGGAACGCGCGGTCACCCTGACCTGTGCCCCCGGCCCCTCGGGCACCCACCCGGCCGCGGACGCGGCCTGCGCGGAGATGAACCGCCTCGGCGGCGACCTGGACGCCCTGACGATGCGGGAGGGCGTCTTCTGCACCAAGCAGTACGACCCGGTGCTCGTCACCGTCGACGGGGTGTGGCGGGGACAGCGCGTCTCCTACGAGCGGATCTTCTCCAACACGTGCGTGATGAACGCTCACGGTTCGAGCGTCTTCGCGTTCTGAGACCGGGATCGCACGGTTTTCCCGTGACCGCGCGGCGGCCGGCGGACTGGGGAGTACCGGCCCTCTCGCGGAACGTGCGATCCCGCGCAAGGAGGCCGGCGGGCGGAGTGGGGCCGCCCGCCGGCCTCCGGGCTTCTCACGGACCCCCGGCCCCGGGGCTCACGCCCGGTCCCGGTGGCTGGTGTCGCACCACGGATACCGCCGACTGCGGCGACAGGTGCACAGGGCCACCCGGAAGCGGTCGGAGGTGACGACCGTGCCGTCCTCCAGTTCGACCTCCACCGGGCCCTCCACCAGCAGCGGCCCCTTGCGCCGGACGGTGACGCGACGCGGGGTGTCAGACGGGGAGTTCTGCACGGATCACCACCAGCTCTTCCGTTTCCTCGGTCCCGGACAGCAGCCCCCGCTCCCGCAGCCAGCGCTCCCTGCCCCGTACCACCGGGCCGAAGGCGATGCGCCGGCGCCGGATCACCGCGGCCTTCGTCCCGGCCGCCCGCAGCCGGCCGACCGTCAGCCCGGGGTCGCTGAGTGCCGACTGCACCAGCAGCAGGACACCGCCCGGCCGCAGCAGCGCGGGCGCCTCCCCGCAGATCCGGTCCAGGACGAGCCGTCCGTCACCGCCGGCGTCCCAGGCCCGGGCCGCGCCCCGCGGCAGCGAACCGCCGCCGGGCGCCGGGACGTACGGCGGATTGGCGAGGATCAGATCGAACGTCTCACCCCGCACCGGCGCGAACAGGTTGCCGCGCCGGACCCGGACCGGCACACCGGCCCGCAGCGCGTTCAGCCGGGCCGCGCACACCGCCCGCCGGGAGACGTCGACCGCGGTCACCCGGCAGCCGCGCCGGGCGGCCCCGACCGCGAGCGCGCCGGACCCCGTGCCCACGTCGAGAACGTCCGCGCCCGGAGGGACGGGTTCGTCGTACAGGGCGCCGGCCAGCAGCTCGGTGTCCTCCTGAGGGGCGTACACGCCCGGGGGTGCCAGTGGGCTCACGGACCGCCGGGTACCCCCGCCGTCAAGAAGCATGGGTGAACTCCTGGGGCAGGGGAGTGCGCAGCGACGAGCGGCCCGCGCTCCAGTCCGCGAGCAGCCTCTCGCCGAGGCGGTCCTCGGCGAACACGGTGGCGTCGACGCCGAAGGCGATGTCCGCCGCGAGGTGCGGCTCCACCTCCAGCAGGCCGGCGACGACCTCGTGGCGCACCACCTGCTCGTGCACCGCGTCCGCCTCCACGTGCTCGTCGTAGAAGTACTCGGCGGCGGGACCCGCGCCCGTGCGGCGCATCGCCTCGGCGAGCCGCCGCGAGCCGGGCGACGAGGTGATCTCGACCGTCGCGAAGTGGCCCACCAGCGCGCCCCTGAGGGAGCGGCGCAGCCCGAAGAGGGACATCAGGTTCACCGTCACGAGCAGTTCCGCGCAGGCCGCGTCCAGATAGCGGCCGTACGCCGTGTCCAGTCCCAGGTCGGTCATCAGGTCGGCGAAGAGACGGGCGTGCACCCGGTCGGCGCGGCCGCCGCCGTACTCGTCGAACTCGACCGCCGCCATCGCCGCCTTGGCCCGCCCCCACAGCCGGGGCAGCACCCACGCGTGCGGGTCGGCCTCCTTCAGGTGGTACAGGGACCGCTGGGCGGCGTACTCGCGGACGTGCCACAACTCGCCCCTGTCGCGCAGGAAGTGGCTGACGCCCGTGCCGTCCACCGGTTCCACCAGGATCCCGGCGAACGCCTCGTCGACGCCGTCGTGCCGACGGGCGTCCGCGCGGAGCGCGGCGAGGAAGCGGTCCTCCAGGGCGGCGCGGACACGCAGCAGCTCCGGGTCCCATTCGCGGTCCGCCGCCACGCCCGCGAACCCGCGGTAGTGCAGCTCGTAGCACAGGTACAGGGCGAGCTGGAGGTCGTCGCCGTACACGGGGGCGGCGGTGATCTCCTCGTCCGGGGGCAGCGGGCCGGTGCCCCGCAGGTGGTCCTCGACGGCGCTGCTCAGGGGGCCGCGCGGTGCTGGCAGCCGGGGTTCTTCACAGGGGTGTTCCATGAGCCCCGGGTACCCGGACGGCCCAACGGCACCCCCGTCCGCGTGGCAACCGGCCGCCCACGGGGTACTCCGTGACCGCATGAAGGCACTAGTGATCAACTGCACCCTCAAGAAGTCACCGGACACCTCCAACACCGAGGCGCTGTCCCGGACCGTCACCGAACACCTGGAGAAGGACGGCGTGGAGGTCGACGTCGTCCGCGCGGTGGACCTGGACATCGCTCCGGGCGTGGTCAGCGAGGCCGTGCACGAGGGCGACGCCTGGCCGGGCGTCCACGAGAGGATCCTCGCCTCCGAGATCCTCGTCATCGCCTCCCCGACCTGGCTCGGGCAGCCGTCGTCGGTCGCCAAACGGGTCCTGGAGCGGATGGACGCCATGCTGTCCGAGACGGACGACGACGGCCGGCCGGTCGCCTACAACCGGGTCGCGGGCGTCGTCGTCACCGGCAACGAGGACGGCGCGCACCATGTGATCAGCGAGATCACCGGCGGCCTGCAGGACATCGGCTACACCATCCCCGGCCAGGCGTGGACCTACTGGAACCAGGGCCCCGGCCCCGGACCGAGCTTCCTGGAGGGCGGAAGCGGCCACGACTGGTCCCGCAGGACGGGCCGCGCCATGGCCGCCAACCTGCTGGGCGTCGCCCGGGCCCTGGCGGCCCGGCCCCTCGGCCCGCCGCCGGAGTAGAAGAACGGCGCTAGTCGCCCCGGGACTCCTCCTGCGCCTCGGTGTTCGGGGTGACGGCCTCCCCGGCCTCGCCCCGGTGGCGGCGTCGCCCGGGGGAGTCCTCGGGGCTCCGTTCGGCCTCCTCGACCTCGCGCAGCACCTCGTCGACGGCCGTCTCGGGCTTCTTGTGGTCGTCCCGCTCGGACACGGGGTGTCTCCTCTCGTCGTACGTCCGGGTCAGCCGCGCGCGGTGGCGATGCGCAGCGGTACGGGGCCGTCGGCCGCCGTCTCCTTCTCGTTGAGGCGGATGACCTCCGCCCACCAGGACGGGCCGTCCTCGATGTGGCGCAACAGCACCCCCTCGCGCAGCGCCCAGGGGCAGATCGTCACCGTCCCCAGGCCGGTCAGCTTCATCGCCGTGTGCCCCACGACCGCGCCCGCCAGGCTCTGCGCGGAGCGCGGGGCGGAGATCCCGGGCAGCCGGGCGCGTTCGGCGGCGGGCAGGGCGGCCAGCCGGTCGATCGCCACCCGCAGGTCGGCGCAGGACAACTCCCGCTCCACGAACGGACCGTGCCGCCCCGGCGCGGCCCCGCACAGCCGCCCCAGCTGCTGGAAGGTGCGGGAGGTGGCCACCGCCGTACGGGGTCCCTCCCAGCGGATCCGGGCCGCCACGTCCCGCAGCTGGTGACGCACCCGCCGGCGCAGCGCCCGCACCTGCTCCGGGGAGGGCGGGTCCGCGTCCGCGAAGTACTCGTGGGTGAGCCGGCCCGCCCCCAGCGGCAGCGAGGCGACGAAGTCGGGCAGCCGGCCGCGTCCGAAGGCGACCTCCAGCGAACCCCCGCCGATGTCCAGCAGCGCCAGCGGCCCGCAGCGCCAGCCCATCCAGCGCCGGGCCCCGAGGAACGTGAGCTCGGCCTCCACCTCGCCGGGCAGTGTGCACAGGTCGACGCCGGTGCGGGCCCGGACCGTGCTCAGTACCTCCCGCCGGTTCGGGGCACCGCGCACCACCGCGGTCGCGAACGCCAGGGGACCCGACGCACCCCACCGCGCGGCGGTCCTGTCCGCCGCGGCGACGGCGTCCACCAGGCGCTCCACGGCCTGCTCCGGCACCGGTTTCCCGGGCGTGATCTGCTCGGAGAGCCTGAGCGGCCACTTCGCCGTGTGCACCGGCAGCGGCGCCCCGCCCGCCGTGTCCGCCACGACGAGTCTGACGGTCTTCGATCCGACATCCATCACGCTGGTTCGCATGGCCCGTGGGTACCCATTTACCGCGCGGAGCAACGGACGGACCCCCGTATACGGCCAAGACACGCCCCAGGTGTGACCTGACGGTGACCGTCCGTTGACGGTCTCCGTCACGCCATCTGCCGCCGCACCAGTTCGTGCAGCCGCCCGCCGGTGTCGGCGAGCAGCCGGCCGGGCGGGCCCTGCTGGACCACCTTGCCGCCCTCCATCACCACCACCCGGTCCGCGTCGAGCACCGTCGACAGCCGGTGCGCGATGACGATCCGGGTCGCCTCCAGAGCCTTGGTGCTCTCGATGACCGCGCGCTGCGTCTCGTTGTCCAGGGCGCTGGTCGCCTCGTCGAAGAAGAGGATCCGCGGCCGGCGGATCAGCGCCTGGGCGATCATCAGCCGCTGCCGCTGGCCGCCGGAGACCGCGCCACTGCCGGAGACGATGGTGTGCAGTCCCATCGGCATCCGCCTGATGTCCTCGGCCAGCCCCGCCATCTCCGCCGCCGCCATCGCCTCCTCCGGCGTGTACGGCTCGCTCCCGCAGATGACGTCCAGGATGGAGCCGGTGAACGGCTGTGCGTGCTGGAGCACCACACCGCACTGCCGCCGTACCGCCGACCGGTCGAGCGCGGCCAGGTCCTGGCCGTCGTACAGCACACTGCCGGACACCGGCCGGTCGAAGCCGATCAGCAGCCGCAGCAGGGTGGACTTGCCGCAGCCGCTGGGGCCGACGACCGCCACGAACTCGCCCGGCCGCGCCTCGAAGGACACGTCGTCGAGGACCAGTGGGCCGTCGTCGGAGTAGCGGAAGGACAGCCGCCGCGCCTCGATCGCCCCGGACAGCGGACCCGGCCGGGTGCTCGCCGCGCGCACCTCGGGCGTGGCGTCCAGCACCGGCCTGATCTGCTCGAACAGCGGCAGCGCGGCGACCGCCGAGACGAACGCCCCGGTGAGCTGGGTGACCGAGGTCAGCACCATCGTCACCGACGTGTTGAAGGTGAGGAACTCCGCCGCCGTCATCGAGCCGCGGGCCGGCCCGGCCAGCAGCATGAACATCGCCAGCGTGACCAGCGGCAGGTAGACCGCGCCCAGCACCGCCGTCAGGTTCTTGATCCGGCCGGCCTTCTGCTGCAGCTCACGGCTGTGGGCGAACTGGGACGCCCACGCGGCGTACGCGTAGTTCTCCGCCGCCGCCACCCGCAGCTTCGGCAGTCCGCGCAGCGTCTGGAAGGCCTGGTTGTTCAGCTTGTTGGTGAGCACCACCAGGCGGCGCTGCCAGCGCACCTGCCACAGCCCGAGCCCCAGGAACACCCCCGCGACGACCACCAGCATCCCGAGCGCGGCCAGCGCCATCGGCACGCTGAACCACAGCAGCAGCCCCAGGTTCACCGCGCCGACGGTGACCGACTGGGCCACCGTCGGCCCGACCCCGGCCAGCATGCGGCGGATCGCGCTGATGCCCATGGCCGCGCTCGCCAGCTCACCCGTCGAACGCTCGGTGAAGAACGTGGTCGGCAGCCGCAGCAGCCGGTCCCACACGGCCGGCTGGAGGGTCGCCTCCACCCGGCCCTCGAGACGCAGCAGCGTCAGGTTCTGCAGCAGCATGAAGGCGGCGGCCACCACACTGCTCAGGATCACCGCGAGACACACCTGCACGATCAGCTCGGTCCGCGCCTCCGGCACGAACTCGCCGAGCACCTTGCCGGTCGCCAGCGGCACCAGGGACCCGATCGCCACCGTCACCAGACCGCTCAGCAGCAGCCCGGTCAGGTCACCCCGCGTACCCGTCATGCAGAACCGCAGCAGCCGCAGCGGGCTCAGCCGCCGCTCGGGCAGCGGACGGTAGAACATCACCGCGCGGGGCTCGAACTCCTCGGCGTTCGCCTTCTCGACCGGGGTCTCCCTGCCGGTCGCGGGATGCACCGCCACATAGCCGCCGCGCCGCCACAGCAGCGCCACGGGCGCCCCCGACAGGGCCCGGTGACCCACCAGCGGACCGACGTCGTCCCGCCACCAGCGGCCGTCCAGCCGTACGACACGGGTGCGCACGCGGGAGGCCAGGGCGATCCGCTCGACCGGATCGAGCCGGTCCCCGCCGGTGCCGGACTGCGCGGGGGCGGTCAGCGGGATCCCGGCCGCCCGTGCCACCAGCTCGCAGGCCGCGTACGTGGCGTCCGCGTCGGCCGCCGTCGTGCGCTGCCCCGACCGCTTGCCGATCGCGGCGAGCAGCGTCCGGTCGGCCCGGGCACGGACCGCCTCACCGGCCGCGATGCCCTCCGCCGTCCGCGTCTCGTGCGTCTGTTCCAGCTGCTCGATCCACCGGTCCAGCGTGGTCATCAGCCGGTACTGCTGGTCGACCATGCTCTGCCACAGCGCCGGGTCCATCAGCAGATCGGCGGCGGCCTCCGCCCCGTACAACGAGCCGTACTGCACGCTGCCCGGCGGGACCTGCATCCAGAACACGTCGTCGTCGCTGGGCGCGCCGGCCCGCTCCGTGGCCATCGGCGCCTGGAACAGCACCGCCAGACCGCGGCCCACCCCGAGCGCGAGCGCGTACTCCAGGGGGCTCGTCGTGGGAGGTACGTACTGCGGGTTTCCGTACTCGTCGTACGACCAGGTCTGGGTGCTCGCCGGCTGGTACAGCTCGCGCAGTCCGATGCGGTGCACCACGCAGTCCCGCAGTGGACGCGCCACCAGCGTGTGCGCCGGACCGGCCACCGGGCCCAGCACCAGCGAGCCCGCCTCCAGGCGGCCCAGATGGTGCCAGTGCCCCTGCTGCTCGGCGTCCACCGCGAACAGGTCCACGGCACCGGACGCGATCAGCCACAGCACCTGCGGCCCCTCCAGGTCCAGCCGGCCGAACCCGGAGCAGTCGACCGGGGTGCCCAGCGACCCGAGCGCGCCCAGGACGAGGTCGCCGCCCTGGCTCCCGTGCACGGCTGTCATATCAACGCTCCCTGACCAGCGCCGCGTACGCGCCGCCGCGCGCCACCAGCTCCTCGTGCCGTCCGCGCTCCACGACCGTGCCGTGGTCCAGGACGACGATCTCGTCGCTGTCGCGCACCGTGCTCAGCCGGTGCGCGATCACCACACAGGCACAGCCGCGCCGGCGCAGGTTGTCCATCACCACCAGCTCGGTCTCCGCGTCCAGCGCGCTGGTCACCTCGTCGAGCACCAGGATGCTCGGCCGGCGCACCAGCGCCCGCGCGATCTCCAGGCGCTGGCGCTGACCGCCGGAGAAGTTCCGGCCGTCCTGCTCGACCGGGCTGTGGATGCCGCCCGGCCGGCGCAGGATCACGTCGTACAGCACCGCGTCCTTCAGCGCCTCCACCACCGCCTCGTCCGGGATCGACGGGTCCCACAGCGCCACGTTGTCGCGGACGGTGCCCTCGAAGAGGAACACCTCCTGGTCGACGAAGGAGACGGAGGCGGCCAGCGCCCCGCGCGGGATGTCCTCGATGCGCTGCCCGTCGATCCGGATCACGCCCTCCCACGGCGCGTACAATCCCGAGAGCAGCCGGGACACCGTCGACTTGCCGCTGCCCGAACCGCCCACCAGCGCCACCTGCTGCCCGGGGCCCACGGTCAGGTCGAAGCCGGTCAGCAGCGGCTTGTCCAGCGGGTTGTAGCCGAAGGCGAGGTTCTGCAGCTCGACGTGGCCGTGCAGCCGGCGGGTCGACTCGCCGGTGCCGGGACGGCCGTAGAGCGGGTCCGCCCGGAAGTTCTCCACGTCCTTCAGCCGGGCCACGTCCGCGGCGAAGTCCTGGATCCGGCCCGCGACGCCGTTGAGCCGGGTCAGCGGGGCGGTGAAGCGGGCGACCAGCGCCTGGAAGGCGACCAGCAGACCGACCGAGATGTGCCCCTCGACCGCCCGCATACCACCGATCCACAGGATCAGCGCGCTGTTGAGGGTGGCGAGCGTCGGCGCGACGACGCCGAGCCAGGCGCCCGGCACCCCGAGCCGCTGCTGCTCCTCCAGCGTGGTGGCGTGCTGCCCGGCCCACTTGCGGAAGTAGCCGTCCTCCCCGCCGGTCGCCTTCAGCGTCTCGATCAACTGCAGACCGGTGTACGCCGTGTTGGTGAGCCGCGCGCTGTCCGCCCGCAGCTTCGCCGTACGGGTCGCGCGCAGCCGGATGACGATCCGCATCGCCACGATGTTCAGCAGCGCCACCCCGATGCCCACGAACGTGAGCTGCGGGTCGTACGTGTACAGCAGTACCGCGTACAGCACGACCACCACAGCGTCCACGCCCGCCGCCGACAGATCGCGGGCCAGCGTCTCGGCCACCGCGTCGTTGGACTGCAGCCGCTGCACCAGGTCGGCCGGGCTGCGCTGGGCGAAGAACGTCACCGGCAGCCGCAGCAGATGGCGCAGGAAGCGGGCGCTGGACAGGGTGGAGGAGATCAGCCGGCCGCGCAGCAGGTTGCCCTGCTGGAGCCAGGTCAGCACCAGTGTGAGCAGCACGCACGCGCCCATGGACGTGAACAGCACGCCCAGCATCGAGGTCCGGCCGCCGATCAGGAACTCGTCGATGAAGGTACGGCTGAGCCCCGGCACCGCCGCGCCGACCGCCACCAGCAGCAGGCTCGACAGCACCACCGCGGGCATGGTGCCCGCCGTGCCGCGCAGCCTGGCCGGCATCGCGCCGAGCACGCCCGGCTTGCGTCCGCCCCGGGCGAAGTCCTCGCCGGGCTCCATCACCAGCACGACGCCGGTGAAGCTGCCGTCGAACTCCTCCAGGGGGACGAACCGCCGCCCCTTGCCGGGGTCGTTGATGAACACCCCGCGGCGGCCGAACCGGCGGCCCATGCCGTCGTAGACGACGTAGTGGTTGAACTCCCAGAACAGGACGGCCGGCGCCGTCACCTCGGCGAGGGCGGCCAGATCCATCTGCATGCCCTTGGCGGTCAGCCCGTAACCGCGGGCCGCCTTCAGCAGGTTGCTGGCGCGCGAGCCGTCCCGCGAGACGCCGCAGGCGATGCGCAGCTCCTCCAGCGGGACATGGCGGCCGTAGTGGCCGAGCACCATCGCGAGCGAGGCGGCGCCGCACTCCACGGCCTCCATCTGGAGCACGGTGGGCGTACGGACGGTCTTCGCCCGGGACGTGGGCACCTTGCGCTTCGGCGGCGCGGCACGGCGTCTGCCGCGGGTCTCCTGGGCGGTGGTCACGGGAGCAGCCAATCGACGGGACGCTGATCGGCCAGCCGGATCGAACCCGTGGCCAGGGTCATCGAGGTCAGCTCGAACGGCGGACCGTCCGCGGAGGACCACGCGTAACCGCTTTTCGTGCCGGGCGACTTCTCCAGCTCGACGGTGACGGCCACCGGCCTGCCCTTCTTCGTGAACTGCTCGCCCAGCTGGGCGTCCCCGAGGAACGCGGCGATCTGCCGGGCGGACTGCGCCGAGCGGTCCACCGACTTCACCTCGCCGTGCAGCACGCCGTACTCCTGGCTCGGCACCGACTGCACCGTCAGGTCGACGGAGGCGTGCGCGGGGATGCCCGCGGCGCTCTCGGCGGGGACGTACACCGTCGCCTGCAGCGGAGCCTTCGCGCGGGCGACCTTCTCCACGGCGGCGATGTTCGCACCGGTGGAGACGATCTGCCCGCTGCCGGCGGCGAGCGCGGTGATCCGGCCCGCGTCGAGGGTGCGGACGACCTCGTCGCCCCGTTCGGTGCGGACCTTCAGGACGGGGGAGCCGGCGGGCAGCCGCTCGCCCTCCTTCGCGAGGACGGCGGTGACCTGACCGGCGACGGGGCTCTGCAGGACGTAACTGCCCTGCCCGTACGTGAGGACGGCGGGCGCGCCGACCGTGGAGGACACCGAGCCGGTCAGCGCCCACACCGACGCGGCCGCCATCGCGACCACCGTCACGGACAGCACCAGCCAGCCCTGCGGGCGCGCGAAACGCACCGGCAGGTCGAGCTCCTCCGGTGACTGGAGCCTGGCGAGGGCCTGTTGGCGGAACTGCACGGGTCTTCCCCCACCTGCGTGAACTGTGCGACGTGACGCGTGGACCGTGGAGGCACCGCGAAGTCCCGGAGCCGGCGGGCGGCTCCGGGACTTCGCGGCACAAAGGCGCGATCAGAGACCGGCGACCAGGTTCGTGACCGGGGCGGTGTTCAGGCCGGTGACACCCTCGACGGTGCCGACGACCGTGTCGACCAGGCCGGAGACCGGGGCGATGCCGTCCACCGCGCCCGTGAGGGTGTTCACGGCGTTCACGGACAGGCCGCCGGAGACGTTGTCGAGGTCGGCGTCGGAGATCTCGGCGGTCTCGACCTGGGGGGTGGAGTTCATGATGGAACTTCCCTTCGTATGGATATTTCACAAGGGGGGAGCGGCCCCCTCCGGTGACAGATGAAGGCCGCGACCGCGGGCGCCGAACGCCCGTCGCCGGGAGCCCGAAGCGGCCTTGCGGTGCGATGGATCAAAGCACGCGGCGGGCGCGGCCTTCCAATCAATCAAACGTCTCACCAGGCAATTCGTGCTCCACGGGGGTACAGACGTGCAGACGCGGGCACGGCTCGGCGGCGACTTCTTCACATGCCCCACCGCATCGACTCGTCCGGCCACTTGCGCCCCGGTGGCCGGAATCCGGCACACCGGTCCCAAAGGCGTGGCCCGGCCCGCCGGCCTGTGGACGAATCCCGGCTCCGGTGACCGGGTTGGGTATTCGATGTGCAGATTCGCTGAAGCCGGGATTCCGCTACGTGATCGCGACCGACCGCTCACGACCGGTCGCCGAGAGTGATCGACCGGGCGGGATTGAACGCCCCTCGTGGCCCGTGCGTACCAACAGCCGTCCGGGCGCCCCACAGTTGCCGAACACCGGCGCGACTCCGGTCCCCCCCCCCAGGAGGTCGAGAAGTTTGAGTCACAAGCGAATTCCGAAGCGCAAGGCCGCGATGGCGGTGGGCGGCGTGGTGGCGCTCGGCGCCGCCGCGATCCTGCTCCCGAACGCGAACGCGTCCCAGGACGGCGCGTCGGACGGTGCCGCGGCGGCGCCGAAGACCCTGAAGGCGGGCGATGCCTCGGATCTCGCCTCGCAGCTCGCCGGGCTCCTCGGCGACGCGTTCGCCGGCTCCTACTACGACGGCGACAACAAGCAGCTCGTCGTCAACGTCGTACCGGGCGACAACAACAACGTGATCGTGCAGGCCGAGAAGGCGGGCGCGGCCGTCCGCGAGGTCGACAACAGCATGACCGAACTGGAGGCCGGGGCGCGGACGCTGAAGTCGGAGGCGACCATCCCGGGCACCTCCTGGGCCGTCGACCCGCGCACCAACAGGATCCTCGTCACCGCGGACAGCACGGTGACCGGCGACAGGTGGAACAGACTGGAGTCCACCGTCGAGAGCCTCGGCTCCGGCATGGCGACCATCAAGAAGTCCGCGGGCACGTTCAGGACGTTCGCCTCCGGCGGCGACGCCATCTTCTCCGACGGGGCACGCTGCTCGCTCGGCTTCAACGTCACCGCGGGCGACGGCTCCCCGGCGTTCCTGACGGCCGGTCACTGCGGTGTCGCGGCCGAGCAGTGGTCCGACGCGCAGGGCGGACAGCCGATCGCCACGGTCGACCAGGCGGTCTTCCCCGGCGAGGGCGACTTCGCGCTCGTCCGGTACGACGATCCCGCGACCGTCGCGCCGAGCGAGGTCAACCTCGGTGACCAGACCCTCCCCATATCCCAGGCCGCGGAGGCCACCGTCGGTCAGGAGGTGTTCCGGATGGGCAGCACCACCGGGCTCGCCGACGGCCAGGTGCTGGGCCTGAACGCCACCGTGAACTATCCGGAGGGCACGGTCACCGGCCTCATCCAGACGAACGTCTGCGCCGAGCCCGGCGACAGCGGCGGCTCGATGTTCACCCGGGACGGCCTCGCCGTCGGCCTGACCTCGGGCGGCAGCGGCGACTGCACCTCGGGCGGCGAGACGTTCTTCCAGCCGGTCACCACGGCTCTGGCGGCGGTCGGCGCGACCCTCGGCGACGCGGGCGCCGCCGGCGAGGAGGCCGACGGCCAGGAGATCGGCGGCGAGGAGGCCGGAGCGGGAGACCAGCCCGGCGACGGGGCCGGCACGGGCGCCGGTGACGCCGCGGACCAGGGTGCCCAGGACGGCTCCGGCCTGACCGGAACCCATTGACGCACCCTCGCCCCGAGCACAGACCCCGGCCCCGGCCCGCCACCCACG